>DAOQRI010000228.1:0-5086 GCA_035355475.1 Rhodoferax sp.
GCCGTGCGATGGGGCGTGGCTGGCACGATCGTTTGGGCCTGGATATTCACGATTCCGGCCAGTGCATTTGTGGCAGCAGTTGCGTATTGGATTAGCCTTCAGATTTTTTGAGGTCGGATGGGGCCATGGTGCTGCCCGGGCCGATTGCCCGCTCCATTAAAACCACGTCCAACCAGCGATTGAACTTCCAACCACAATCTGTCAGTACGCCCACCTTGTTGAAGCCGCAGGCTTGGTGTACGCCAATAGACCCGGCATTTGCTGAGTCACCTATCACCGCAATCAACTTGCGAATGCCACAGCGCTCAGCCTGCGCCATCAATTCAACCAGCAGCAGTTTGCCCAGGCCTTTCCCCGCGGAGCCGTGGGCGAGATAAATGGAATCTTCGGCGGAAAACCGGTAGGCGGGGCGCGGCTTGAACCAGTTGCAGTAGGCGAATCCCTGCAAACCCGTTGCGTCTTCCATGACCAGATAGGGTAGACCCTTGGCAAGAACGTCGGCTCGGCGTGCCGTCATGTCCTCCTTCGTAGGCGGGGTGGTCTCAAAGGTGCCAGTCCCATGGAGCACATGGTGGGCATAGATGAGGGTGATCGCAGACATGTCGGCGTCGGTTGCGGGTCGAATTTTGGTCACGGGTAGGTATCAGGTTATAATGGAGAGCTGTTCAGAGTGTCACTGGCCGGGTGGCCAGTTGCGTGTCTCAACTTTGAATTTAATGGTCGAAAGCAATTTCTGCCACCCAAAGGATAAATCATGGTCGTCATTCGACTCGCCCGTGGCGGTGCTAAAGCACGCCCGTTTTTCAATATTGTTGTGGCTGACAAGCGCACACGCCGTGATGGCCGCTTCATTGAGCGTATCGGTTTTTACAACCCCATTGCTACGGCCAACGAAGAGAGCATCCGCATTGCGCAGGATCGCTTGACCTATTGGCAAGGCGTTGGCGCCCAGGCTTCCCCCACGGTGGAACGCCTGATCCAGCAAGCGGCCAAGAAGGCTGCGTAAGCCTTTGTGCCCAGAGGAGGGCTCTGCGCCCTCTGACCGGCACACCATGCGTATGCTCACCGGACTCGAGCCTGCTGAAATGCCAGCGGATGCCATAGAGGTCGGCCGCATTGCAGACGCGTGGGGTATCAAGGGTTGGTTCAAGGTCCTTCCCTATAGCGCCCATCCTGAGGCGCTTTTTTCTTCCAAACGCTGGTTTCTGTTGCCCACCGAGCGTGGCGTGCAGACGTTCTCAGGCGTCGCCCGTCTGGCCATTAAGGAATCCAAGGAGCACTCCGATACGGTTGTGGCAACGGCCCACGGTGTGGAAGACCGATCTGCGGCGGAGGCTTTGCGGGGCGCCCGCATTTTTGTTGCCCGTTCCAGTTTTCCTACTGCCGCAGCCGACGAATACTATTGGGTCGATCTGATTGGATTGGCCGTTGTCAATCGGCAGGACGAGGCGCTGGGGGTCGTCAAGGAATTGTTGTCCACTGGGCCGCAGACCGTACTCGTAATGGAGCACGAGCTGGATGGCAAACCCTGTGAGCGCATGATTCCGTTTGTCGCTGCGTACATCGATGATGTGGACCTGCAGGCGCGGCGCATCCGTGTGGATTGGCAAGCGGACTACTGAGCACTGAGTGCATGCGTTTCGACGTTGTCACCCTCTTTCCAGAGCTGTTTACACCATTTTTGTCGGCTGGTATCACGCGACGCGCCTTTGCGTCCGGGCAACCCGATATTCAGTTCTCCAATCCGCGTGATTTCGCGATCGGTAACTACCGTAGGGTCGACGATCGTCCCTTTGGTGGAGGGCCGGGCATGGTCATGATGGCTGAGCCGCTAGAGCAAGCGATCAGCCATATCCGTACCCAGCGCAACGACCTGGCTCCCGTCGTGCTGTTTTCTCCCATTGGCAAACGGCTGGACCATGCGGCCGTACAACGTTGGGCTAGCAGCAGCGGCGCCATTTTGATGTGTGGCCGGTATGAAGGCATTGACCAGCGCTTCATAGACACCCACGTTGACGAGCAGATCAGCCTGGGTGACTTTGTACTGTCCGGCGGTGAAATTGCCGCCATGGCCTTGCTCGATGCGGTGGCCCGGCTGCAGCCCGGGGTGCTGTCGGACCCGGACAGCCACCACATGGACAGCTTTAATCCGGCGCTGGACGGCTTGCTCGACTGCCCCCATTACACCCGGCCTGAAGTGTGGGCGGGGTTGCGTGTCCCGGACGTCTTGCTGTCCGGGCACCATGGCCAGATCGAGTGCTGGCGCCGTGAGCAGCGCCTTTTGTGGACGGCATTGCACCGCCCAGACCTGTTGGACGTGGCCCGTAAAGCGGGTCGACTGACTCCGCAGGACGAGGTTGTTCTCAAGCGGGCTCGCTGAACTTGCTATAATGTTAGGCTAACTGATCCTCTGTACGGCCGAGGCGGCGCCTAGTCCGCTTTGCACCATGTCGGTGTTGGCGCATACAAGATCCAAAAGGAAATCATGAACCTGATTCAAATTCTTGAGCAAGAAGAAATTGCTCGCCTGGGTAAAACCATTCCCGAATTCGCACCTGGCGATACCGTCGTCGTCAGCGTTAACGTTGTCGAAGGCAGCCGCAAGCGCGTGCAGGCTTACGAGGGCGTTGTGATTGCCAAGCGCAATCGCGGCCTCAACAGCGGTTTTATCGTTCGCAAGATCTCCAGCGGCGAGGGTGTTGAGCGCACGTTCCAGACCTACAGCCCACTGATCGCTGGCATCGAAGTCAAGCGTCGGGGTGATGTGCGCCGTGCCAAGCTGTACTACCTGCGTGATCGCAGCGGCAAGTCGGCTCGTATCAAGGAAAAACTGCCAGCCAAAAAAACTGCGGCTTAATTCAAGCTAGCGTTTTTAACGAAAACCGCCCGGCGCAAGCTAGTGGCGGTTTTTTTATGACATCCGCACACACCTTGCCATCCTTTGATCCGCGCCGCGTTCCGGTTGTCGGTCTTGACGCGCACTTGCCCAAGGTGCATGCGCATGCCATGCGACCCCAGGCTCTAGCGCAACGCTTTGCACAACCGCCGATATGGACCCCTGAACTGAAAGGTGAGCCCCGTTTTTCGGACCGCGTTCCGGTGCATGCTTCGGTGTTGGTACCCCTGGTCCTGCGCGAAGAGGGACTGACGGTGTTGCTGACCGAGCGAACAACACATCTTTCCAGCCATTCGGGGCAAATCGCATTTCCGGGTGGCAAGGCAGATCCAGACGACAGCAGCGAAACCGACACCGCACTGCGAGAAGCCGAAGAGGAGATTGGACTGAATCGCCATGACGTGGAGGTATTGGGCCACTTGCCCCTTTACACCACAGGTAGCGCGTTTATCGTGACGCCGGTAGTCGCGCTCGTGCAGCCAGACTACACCATGACGCTTAACCCCCACGAGGTGGCTGACGCTTTTGAAGTTCCCTTGGACTTTTTGATGGATCCTGCCAACCATCGGCGCCATGCGGTGGAGTGGGCCGGTTCGACGCGGGAGTGGTTTTCCATGCCATACCAAGACGCCATCGCTGAGCGGTTTATTTGGGGAGCGACCGCTGGTATGCTGCGCAATTTCTACCGCTTCCTGGTGGCTTAGCTTGCATATTTCACACTCACGCATGGTGCGACGGTAGTCATGGCTCGCTATCATTGGGTGCATGAGTTTTCTCTCGATACTAATTGCGCTGCTCCTGGAACAGGCCCGATCCCTGAAGCCGGGAAATCCAGTTCATGCAGGGGTACGCATCTGGATTCGGTGGGTTGTGAGAAATCTCGATACCGGCAAACCGCATCATGCCTGGCTGGCGTGGACGGTGGCGGTCGTGGCGCCTGCAACCTTGGCGACTGCCATACATTGGCTGTTAGTCTGGTCGGTGGGATGGATTGCGGCTGCCCTGTGGAGTATCGCCGTCTTGTATGCGACTTTGGGCTTTCGCCAATTCAGCCATCACTTTACTGAAATCCGGGACGCGCTCCTTGCTGGAGACGAAGAGTTGGCTCGTCAGAAGTTAGCTAAGTGGATGCGGATGGATGCGGGCACATTTCCGCGCAGTGAAATTGTCAGGCATGTGATCGAACACTCGGTTTTAAGTGCACACCACCATGTATTTGGTGTGTTCGCCTGGTATTCCCTGCTGGCTGCTGCAGGTTTTGGCCCTGCTGGCGCTGTCTTGTATCGCGTTGGACAGTATTTTTCCCAGTACTGCGTCCGCCCATTCAAGCCCACTGCCATGGTGGTTAGCCCGCCATTGCAAGCGGCGACTGGCGTGGCGTGGCATGCCATGGATTGGGTGCCTGCCCGCATTACCGCGCTGGGATTCGCGTTTGTCGGTAGTTTTGAAGACGCCGTGGATGACTGGCGTCAGCATGAAGCCAAGTACCCGGGTGATAACGATGGTGTGGTGCTGGCTGCGACAGCCGGTGCGGTTAACGTCAATCTGAGAGGCGAAGACGACGCGGGAATGGGGCAAGCGCCTCAACCCGTGCACCTGCGTGCTGTCGTTGGGCTTGTATGGCGAACGGTGGTGATGTGGATGGTTTTTCTGGCCCTGCTGTCGCTTGCCAGATTGCTGGGCTAGTAGCGTTTTTGCGACAGCTCAGCGAATAAATTGCTATATATTTTATAGCGATTCGTGCTTATTTCATGAGGGCCAGGTGGTAAAAAGCCATCAGAACTCTTTTGCAGGGCGGCAATCACGCCACAGCCCGGTTCATGCAAATGGCTGCAGTTGTAGAACTTGCAGTCGGTCGCGTGGGCCTTGATGTCGGGCATCAGGCTGGCCAGGTGCATGGGCTCAATGTGGTTCAGGCCGAACTCCTGAAAACCGGGTGAATCAATCACGGCAGTCGTCCGCGTGGTATCTACCCAATACAGCGTAGTGCTGGTGGTGGTGTGCTTGCCGGAATTCAGCGCGGTGGAGATGGCATTGGTGAGCACTTGCGCTTCGGGAATCAACCGGTTGATCAGCGTGCTCTTGCCTGACCCTGAAGGGCCCAGGACCAGGGTGGTTTTTCCCACAAGTACCGCGTCCAGGTGGTGCTCTGTGTCTGGGTGGGCATCGCCCCTCGGTTTGAGTGCCATG
>DAOQRI010000229.1:0-5081 GCA_035355475.1 Rhodoferax sp.
GCGGACAGCCTGGGAGTGTTTACTCCGGCGACACAACCAAGGGGCGCGTTGGAAGCGGGCGAAGTGGGCTTCATCATCGCGGGCATCAAGGAGTTGCAGGCGGCGAAAGTGGGCGATACCGTCACATTGATCAAACAAGGCTCCGGCGGTGCTGCGTTCACCGCCACAGAGGCTCTGCCAGGGTTCAAGGAAATCCAGCCCCAGGTGTTCGCCGGGCTGTATCCCACTGAAGCCAGCGAATACGATTCATTGCGCGACGCATTGGAGAAACTCAAGCTCAATGACGCGTCCCTGCAATATGAGCCCGAAGTCTCGCAGGCATTGGGCTTTGGCTTTCGGTGCGGCTTTCTGGGCCTGTTGCACATGGAGATCGTGCAGGAGCGCCTGGAGCGTGAGTTCGATCAGGACCTCATCACGACGGCGCCCAGCGTGGTCTACCAGGTCATGAAGAACGACGGCGAAGTCATCCTGGTGGAGAACCCTTCCAAGATGCCTGACGTGGGCAAGATGGCCGAGATTCGCGAACCCATCGTCACCATGCACCTCTACATGCCACAGGAGTACGTCGGCGTCGTCATGACCCTGGCCAATCAAAAGCGTGGCGTGCAGATGAATATGGCCTACAAAGGCCGCCAGGTGGTGCTGACCTATGAGATGCCGCTGGCCGAAATCGTGCTCGATTTCTTTGACAAGCTCAAGAGCGTGAGCCGGGGCTATGCGTCGATGGACTACGAGTTCAAGGAGTACCGGGCGGCCGATGTCGTCAAGGTCGACATTTTGCTGAATGGCGAGAAGGTGGACGCTCTGTCCATCATGCTGCACCGTACCCAAAGCCAGTATCGTGGTCGGGCTGTGGTGGCCAAGATGCGCGAAATCATTTCACGCCAGATGTATGACGTGGCCATTCAGGCGGCCATTGGCGCCAACATCATTGCGCGTGAGACAATCAAAGCCCTTCGGAAAAACGTGCTCGCCAAGTGCTATGGCGGTGACATCTCACGCAAAAAGAAGCTCCTTGAGAAACAAAAAGCAGGCAAGAAACGCATGAAACAAGTTGGATCCGTGGAAGTTCCACAAGAAGCCTTTCTCGCCATTTTGCAGGTGGAAGACTGATGCAAGCGTTGACGTCGGCGGTATTGGCCGCATTTGTTGTGTACGCTGCATCCTGGTATTTTGGAATGGTGGAAGGCAACTTTGCGCTGCTGCTGTTTCTTGCCACCGTCGTAACTGGGGTGTATTGGCTGGCAGAGCGCTTTTACTTTTTGCCGCAACGTCAAGAAGCTGCAGCGCTCTTGGAAGCCACGGACATCCAGCGCCGCCAGAATCTGGGCAAGATGGGCATCACCCAGGTCGACGGGAATCTGGAAGACGCCAAGAACCGCATTTTGATGCAGCCCTGGTGGCTGGATTGGACCGCGGGTTTGTTCCCGGTCATCATTGCAGTTTTTTTCCTGCGGTCGTTTCTGGTGGAGCCGTTCAAAATTCCGTCCGGCTCGATGATTCCCACGCTGCTGGTGGGTGACTTGATTCTGGTGAATAAATTCACATACGGATTGCGCTTACCCGTGCTAAACACAAAGATCACCGAAGGCACTGCGCCTCAACGCGGCGACGTGATGGTGTTTCGATACCCACCCAAGCCCAGTCTGGATTACATCAAGCGCGTTGTGGGTGTGCCCGGCGACACGGTCGCCTATATCAACAAGCGGCTGACCATCAATGGTGAGGCAGTTGCCACCGATTCACTGCCCGAGTTTTTTGACGAAGACGCGATGCGCTACTTCAAGCATTTCGAGGAAACGCTGGGAGGCAAGAAGCATCGCTTGTTGAACGACGATGAACGCCCTGCCTTTATTCCAGGAGCCGATAATTTTGCGGGACGTGATGGCTGCCTGTATTCAGTGGAAGGAGTAACCTGCAAGGTACCCCAGGGCCACTATTTCATGATGGGTGACAATCGCGACAATTCGCTGGATTCGAGATACTGGGGCTTTGTACCGGAGAAAAATATCGTCGGGCGCGCCTTCTTCGTCTGGATGAATTTTGGAAATCCCAAACGCATTGGCGCATTTAATTGATATCGGAGGTGACACATGACAGTGCAGATCAAGTCCAAGCAGCGCGGAATTACATTCTTTGGTTTGGTTTTTGTGGGGGCCGTGGTCGGTATATCCGGTGTCATCGCCGCGCAGGTGTTTCCAACGGTGCTGGAATACCAGATGGTCCAGAAGGCTGTCAACAAGTCCCAGGAGGGCAGCTCGGTGGTGGAAGTGCGCAATATTTTTGAGAAGGCTACGGCGATCGACAACATCACATCGATTCAAGCCAAGGATCTGGAAGTCACCAAGGAAGGCGATAAAGTGGTTGTGCGGTTTGCTTACGAGCGCGAGATCCACCTGGTCGGTCCAGCCTGGTTGACGCTCAAATACGCCGGGCGCTCCAAATAGCGTGACCACTGGTCTGGTGGAGTTGCAGCGTCGACTGCAACATCAATTTTCCAATGCCGCGTTACTGACCCAGGCGCTTACCCATCGCAGTTATTCCAGCGACCATTACGAGCGTCTGGAGTTCCTGGGGGACTCGGTACTCAATCTTGCGGTTTCGGACTTGCTCTATGCCCGTTTGAGCAGCTTGCCCGAAGGCGATCTGTCCCGTGTGCGGGCCAACCTGGTCAAGCAGGACACCCTTCACCAGCTTGCGGTCAGTTTGGGTTTGCCCGATGTCATGCGACTGGGTGAAGGCGAGGTTCGCTCGGGCGGGCAAAAGCGGCCCTCCATCCTGGCCGACACCTTGGAAGCCATCATTGGTGCGGTGTACTTGGATGCCGGTTTCTCGGCTGCGCAGGCGCTCGTTCACCGGTTGTTCGAGGCGGTTGAGATCAATCCCACGATGGACGCAATTGGCAAGGACGCCAAGACCGAATTACAGGAGTGGCTGCAAGGCCGCAAAATGAAACTGCCGCTTTACAAAGTGGTCGCCACGGTCGGCGCGGCCCATAAGCAAAGCTTCGACGTCGAGTGCGAAATTCCCGAATTGCGCCTCATCGAGCGTGGTATCGGGGTGTCGCGCCGCTCCGGTGAACAGGCGGCAGCTGCCGCGATGCTGCAAACCATCAAGGCTAAAGTCAAACCATGACATCCAAGAAGACTACTACAAAAAACATAGCTACCCATGCAGATTCGATGAGGGCTAGTGACTCAAATGATGTGCAACCCGACCTGGATAGCATGCTTGAAGGTCTGCTCAAAAGCACACCCAAGCTTGCCCAGCCGGGCACCACGGCGGATGGCCAACGCTGCGGTCTGGTGGCTATTGTTGGCAAGCCCAATGTGGGCAAGTCCACACTGCTGAATGCGTTGGTCGGTCAGAAGATCAGCATCACCTCGCGCAAGGCGCAAACCACACGACACCGCATCACCGGCATGCACACCCGGGGAGCCACACAGTTTGTGTTTGTCGACACGCCCGGCTTTCAGACCCTGCACGCCAACGCGCTGAACAAGTCTCTGAACAAGACCGTGCAGGGCGCAGTGGCCGATGTGGACCTGATTTTGTTTGTGGTGGAGGCCGGCAGTTTCACTCCAGCCGATGCGCGCGTGCTGGCACTGCTGGGCAAGAACATACCGACCCTGTTGATCGCCAACAAGCTCGACAATGTGCACCGCCGTGGCGATATCGCCCCATGGCTTCAAACCATGCAGGACAAGCACCAATTTGCAGAGTTTGTGCCCATGTCGGCCAAGAACGCCAAAGACACGGAGCGTTTGCTGGGTATCTGTGAGAAATACCTGCCTGAGCAAGCCTGGTGGTACGCCGAAGACGAATTGACGGATCGCAGTGAGAAATTCCTGGCCAGCGAACTGGTGCGTGAAAAGCTGTTCCGCCTGACCGGCGACGAGTTGCCCTACACCTCGACCGTGGTCATCGACACATTTGCGGAGGAGCCACCGCAACGCAAGGGCCAGAAACGACTCTTGCGCATCGCAGCCACCATCGTGGTGGAGCGCGATACCCACAAGGCCATGGTGATTGGCGACAAGGGTGAGCGCATCAAACGCATCGGTATGGAAACCCGTGTCGAGCTGGAAAAGCTGGCCGATGCCAAGGTCTTCCTGGAGCTCTGGGTCAAGGTGCGCTCGGGTTGGGCTGACGACGAAGCGCGGGTCCGCTCGTTCGGATACGAGTAGTCCGTTCTCGCGTGGCCACCAAACGCATTTCAGACGAACCCGCGTATGTGCTGCACCGCTATGACTGGAGCGAGTCCAGTCTGATTCTGGAGGTGTTCACCCGCCACCATGGCCGTATCGCACTGGTGGCCAAGGGCGCCAAACGGCCAAGCTCCAGTTTTCGCCCAGTCTTGCTTCCGCTGCAGATGCTGCATGTGGGGTTCGGTGGAGACGCCGAAATCCGCACCCTCAAAAGTGCTGAATGGCAGGGCGGCCATGTCATGCCAACGGGCGATGCCCTGCTGTCGGGCTATTACCTCAATGAACTGATTTTGACTCTGCTGGCCCGCGACGACCCGCACCCGGTGCTGTTCGACGTCTACGCCCGTGTGGTGCAGGTACTGGCCAGCGAGCATGGCGAGGCGCTACAGGCCACACTGCGTGCTTACGAGTTGCTGCTGCTTCGGGAGATCGGCCTGCTGCCGCAACTCGATGTTCAGACCATGACCCTGGGCGCGCTCGATGCCCATGTGCGTTATTGTCTGGTTCCCGAGGGTGGTTTGCGCTTGTCGCATGCGGACGACCGTGCCAGTTTGACTGGCGCCCAATGGGGCACCTTGCAGGCGGCACTGCAGGACGGTGCGCCATTCACCACCACGCTGCGCGCCTGTGCGGCGGTAACCAGTGAACTCAAGCCACAACTGCGGGCCCTGCTGCACTACCATTGCGGTGTCAGAACCCTTAGAACACGGCAGATGATGATGGACATTCAATCCCTATGAAGACGGCACTCTCGGTCAACCTCAACAAAGTCGCACTATTGCGCAATACGCGTCACCTGGGCATCCCCAGCGTGACCCGCGCGGCCACGCTGTGCCTGCAGGCCGGTGCGGCGGGCATCACCGTGCACCCGCG
>DAOQRI010000230.1:0-5075 GCA_035355475.1 Rhodoferax sp.
GACGCCGCCATCGCCGTGCAGATGGTTTTGACCTTGGTCGAGCCACAGTCCAGTGGCATCGGGGGTGGCGCATTCTTGATGCACTTTGACGGCAAGACCACCCAAGCATTTGACGGCCGCGAGACCGCACCGGCCGGGGCAACGCCATCCCAATTCCTGGGGGTTGATGGCAAGCCCCTCAAGTTCATCGATGCGGCTGTCGGAGGCCGCGCAGTCGGTGTGCCCGGCACCGTGCGCATGCTGTACCTGGCCCACCAGCAGCACGGCCGACTGCCTTGGTCGCAGTTGTTTGCCCCGGCGATTCAGCTCGCTACCAAGGGTTTTGTGGTGAGCCCGCGCATGGCCACGTTACTGGCCAATGAGCAACATCTCCAGCGCGACCCGGTGGCAGCCGCCTACTTTTATGACCTGCAAGGCAAGCCCTGGCCGTCTGGACATGTTCTGCGTAATCCGGAACTGGCCGCCATCCTGCAACGCATCGCACAGCAGGGCCCCGACGTTCTGATGACCGGCGAGTTGGCCCAGGCCATTGCCAGCAAGGTGCAGCAGCATCCCGCCAACCCGGGCAGCCTGTCCACGCTGGACCTGGCTGGATACCAGTCCGTTGTGCGCGCCCCCCTGTGCTTTGACTACCGCAGCACGCCATCTCGGGAATACCGCATTTGCGGTATGCCGCCGCCCAGCGCAGGTGCCATTGCCATAGGGCAAATCCTGGGCTTACTAAACCACACGCCCGCACATGAGATTGCCCCCTTGCTTGCCACTGCGTGTGCTGCGAAGGGTTGCCGCACGCCGTCCGCCGATTGGTTGCATTTGTACTCCGAAGCATCCCGACTTGCGTTTGCAGACCGCGCGCAGTTTGTAGCGGACCCCGCGTTTGTGCAAGCCCCTGCGGGGGACTGGAACAGTTTGTTGGCACCCGAGTATCTGGGATCCCGCGCAAAGGCGATTGACACCCGTCCCATGGGCCACAGCATGAAAGCCGCGCCACCGGGAAATCCGGGTGGCACGCCGCTGGCCTATGCCCCCATGCCTGAGCAGCCGGAATACGGAACCTCCCACATCTCGGTCGTTGATGGTTGGGGCAACGCCCTGGCCATGACCACCTCCATCGAAGACAGCTGGGGTGCCCGGTTGATGGTCAACCGTGGCGTGGGCTTGACCGGTGGTTTCCTGCTGAACAACCAGCTCACCGACTTCAGCTTTGCGCCGACGGATGCTGCTGGCACGCCGGTCGCCAACCGGATGGAGGCTGGCAAACGACCCCGATCTTCCATGTCTCCCACACTGGTATTTGACAAGACGAGTGGGCGATTAGTGGCTACGGGCGGCAGTCCCGGTGGCCCGTTCATCATCCACTTCACAGCCAAGACGCTCTACGCCATGCTGAACTGGGACCAGAATGCCCAGAAGGCGATCGACCTGCCCAATTTCGGCTCACTCGGCGGCCCGGTACTGCTGGAGAAGGGGCGTTTTGACCCGGCCACCATACATGCCCTGCAGGCGCGTGGCCACACCGTGCAAGAGGTGCCCATGCCCAGTGGACTGCAGGTGATTGAACGCACTGCCACCGGCTACTTTGGCGGAGCCGATCCGCGCCGGGAGGGCGTGGTCGTGGGGGACTGACGATTTTCATGCATCAAATTGGCCTCTAGCCCTCGTGGATGTTACATAAGCAGCTACAAGTGTTATAGCAGTCTAAACACTGCTGATTCCCGCCTACATCCGAGCTTTCTACAATTCATCCATGGCCATTCCCCAAACCTTTCTCCAGGAGCTGCTCGCGCGTGCCGACGTGGTGGAGATCGTGGGGCGTTACGTGCAGCTCAAGAAGGGGGGCGCCAATTTCATGGGGCTGTGCCCCTTCCACGGGGAGAAGTCACCTTCGTTCTCGGTGAGCCCGGCCAAGCAGTTCTACCACTGCTTTGGTTGCGGCAAGAACGGCAATGCCATCAGCTTCTTGATGGACCACGCAGGCATGAGCTTCATCGAAGCAGTGAAAGACCTGGCCCAGCAATATGGCATGCAAATCCCCGAGGATGAAGCGTCGCCCGAAGACCGCGCCCGCGCCCTGGAGCAAAAGCAGAAACAGAACACGCTGACCGATGTGCTGGAAAAAGCGGGTGATGCCTACCGCAAACACCTCAAGGAGTCGCCGCGCGCCGTGGCCTATTTCAAAGGCCGGGGGCTATCGGGCGCCATCGCCAAGCAATTCGGGTTGGGCTACGCGCCCGAGGGTTGGCGCTCGCTGGCCAGCGTATTTCCACATTACGACGACCCGCTGTTGGTGGAAAGCGGCCTCGTCATATCAAATCTCGAAGAAGGCAACACTGAAGAAAAGCGCTACGACCGGTTCCGCGACCGGGTGATGTTCCCCATCCGAAACATCAAGGGTGAGTGCATCGGCTTTGGCGGACGCGTATTGGGTGACGACAAGCCCAAGTACCTGAACTCCCCGGAAACCCCAGTCTTCAGCAAGGGGCGCGAGTTATACGGCCTGTTCGAGGCACGCAACGCGTTGCGCGAACACGGCTATGCGCTGGTGACTGAGGGTTACATGGACGTGGTGGCACTGGCGCAGCTGGGCTTTCCCAACGCCGTGGCTACGTTGGGCACGGCCTGCACCGCCGACCATGTACACAAATTGTTTCGCTTCACCGATGCGGTGGTGTTCAGCTTTGACGGCGACAGCGCAGGCCGTCGCGCCGCACGCAAGGCTCTGGACGCCGCGCTGCCCTATGCCACGGACACACGCTCCATCAAATTCCTGTTTTTGCCGGACGAGCATGACCCCGACAGCTTCATCCGCGCCAATGGCCAGGATGCTTTCGCACAGTATGTAAGTGACGCCACTCCCCTGTCGCGCTTCCTGATCGAAGCCGCGCGCGAGGGCTGCGACCTGGACAGCGCCGAGGGTCGTGCGCACCTGTCCAGTAACGCCCGGCCCTTGTGGAACCTGCTGCCCGAGGGCGCGCTCAAATTGCAATTGCTCAGCGAAATTGCAGCCCAGGTGCAGTTGTCCAGCCAGGAGTTAGGCGCCTTGTGGGCCCAAACCAGCACGAAGGCCCCAAGCCAAACCCCGTCCTCTGCTGTGCGGCACGGCAGTGACTGGCGACCCGATGACTACGATGCGCACAACCCTGGCGCCAGCAACTGGGGCCACCCGCTGGACGGAGAGAGCCCCACTGCCTGGAAGAGCAAGGGCAAATGGGAAAGCAAAGGCGGCGACTGGAAGGGCAAAGGCAAGTGGGAGGGCAAGGGTAAATGGGACCGTGATCGACCCGTGCGCCCGCCGCTGCGCGGCCCACTGGCCACCCGCGCCGACCACGCGGTGCGCATTCTGCTTGGCCACAGCGGGCTGTGGGAGACCTTGACCAACGAGGACCATGCCCTGTTGTGTGAACTGCCTGCTCCGCACGGGCCGCTGGTGGCCTGGCTAGAGGGCCAGTTGCACGAACACGGCCCCGTGGTATGGAGTGCCCTGCGCGAGGAACTTCAGGAGCCAGAGGCACTGGCCTTGGCGACGCGTCTCATGGCAGACCCCACCCTGTCTGCTGGCACCGCAGTTGAGGCCTCTGCGGACTCTGGCGTCGAGCTGCGCGACCTGCTCAACCGCATGCTGGTCGAGCGCATCAAGGAGCAGGAGACCCAGGCGATTGCCGACTCTGCCATCGACCCCGCTGCACTGGTGCGCTACCGCGAACTCCAAGCCAGACGCCAACAACTCGAACTTGCCATTCGGCCCGCAGCCTAACCGATGGCGAATTGCGCTGGCAATTCTCCCGATTGGGGCTATAATGCTGGGTTGTTTCGGCAAGAGCGACAGCAGCACCTCCGGTCCAGGCCAAGCGTTGACAAGCGTACAACCGGCCACCTTACCGCAAGGACTGCACTCCAAATGTTCGCCCTCCCATCTTGCCACTAGGGAAAGTTCCTTTCCTGCCATGCCAACTGCGCCTGCTGCATCAGCAGGGTAGACGGCACCCGAACTGTTCGCCTGTTTTTTTTGATGATCTGAGGGAGTCAAATGCCCGCTCAAAAATCCGCCAAGCCTGTCCAGCCCGCGCCCAAGTCCGATAAGAAAGCCAAATCCGTGCCCGCATCCAAACCCGCTGCCGTCAAGTCCAAAGCCCAACAGTTGCAGGAAGCCGCAGACGCGCTGCTCGCGGCCGGCTCCACTGCCAAGAAAAAACCGGGGCGTCCACCGAAAGCTGCTGCCGCAGAATCCAGCGCACCTGCCAAGACCGGTGCCAAGCGGGGCCGCAAACCCAAGGCTGCAGCAGAATCCAGCGGTGACGACATGGACATGTCGGACATTGAGGCCGATCTGGTTGGCGAACCCGCGGTTGTCACGACTGCCACAGGTGAAAAGGTCAAACCCCTGCGGATGAAGATCAGCAAGGCCAAGGAACGCGCCTTGATGAAGGAGTTTGGCCTGGACGAAACTGTTTTGTCCGAAGAAGACATTGCCAAACGCCGCCAGCGCCTCAAAACCCTGATCACGCTGGGCAAAACCCGCGGCTATCTGACACACGGCGAAATCTCCGACCACCTGCCCGACAAGCTGGTCGATGCCGAGACGCTGGAGGTCGTGATCTCCATGCTGAACGACATGGGCGTAGCGGTCTATGAACAGACACCGGACGCCGAAACCCTGTTGCTCAACAACAATGTATCGACCGCCGCCACGGCAGAAGAAGCTGAAGAGGAAGCCGAAGCTGCCCTCAGCACAGTGGACAGTGAATTTGGTCGCACCACGGACCCGGTTCGCATGTACATGCGTGAAATGGGCACTGTGGAATTGCTGACCCGCGAAGGTGAAATCGAGATTGCCAAGCGGATCGAAGGCGGTTTGATGGCGATGATGGAGGCCATCAGCGCTTCACCTGCCACCATTGCCGAGATTTTGCGACTGGGCGAGGACATCCGCGAAGGCAAGGTTGTCATCACAACCATCGTGGACGGTTTCTTCAACCCCAACGAGGCCGACGACTATGTGGCCGAAGAAGACTTTGACGAGTTCGACGCCGATGATGACGACGACGGCAAGGGTGGCTCCAAGGCGCTGACCAAGA
>DAOQRI010000231.1:0-5074 GCA_035355475.1 Rhodoferax sp.
CCCACGCCGGGAATCAGCAGAGGCACTGTCGGTGCCAACGCGCGCACCCGTTCGATCTCAGTCGGATAGGTAGCACCCACCACCAGTCCGAGCTGGCCATTGAGGTTCCACGGCCCCTGCACCAGACGCGCAATGTGTTCGTACAAAAAAGGCTGGCCTTCCACCGAAGCCAGGCGCTGCGACTGCAAGTCGTCCCCTCCGGGGTTGGAGGTGCGGCACAGCAGGAAAGCGCCCTTGTCGTGGTACTTCAGATAGGGTGCCACCGAGTCAAACCCCATGAAAGGCGACAGGGTGACGGCATCGGCGCCGTAACGCTCAAAGGCCTCGATGGCGTACTGCTCGGCGGTGCTGCCGATGTCACCACGCTTGGCATCCAGAATGACCGGCACCTGTGGCGCCACGCTGCGCATGTGGGCAACCAGACGCTCCAGTTGGGCTTCGGCCCGGTGTGCGGCAAAGTAGGCAATCTGCGGTTTGAAGGCGACCACCAGGTCGGCGGTGGCCTCGACGATGGCGGCGCAAAAATCGAATATGCGCCCGGCATCACCGCGCCAGTGATCGGGAAATTTGGCAGGTTCGGGGTCCAGCCCCACGCACAAAAGGGAGCCGTTTTGGCGCTCGGCAGTGCGCAGCTGGTCTAGAAATTTCATGGCGCTTATTGTATGGAGCGTGGGGGCTCCATCACATCCATCGCCAAGCACAGGTCAGCCCACGCCTTGGCTTTGTCGCCACTGGAGCGCAGCAGTGCCTTGGGGTGATAGGTCACCACCACCGGGACGCCTTGGTAGCGGTACACGGTGCCTCGCTGCTTACCCAGCGGCAAAGCAGCTTGCTGCGGGTGCTCCTGCAATAACAGCTGGGTGGCAAACCGACCCATCGCCAGAATCAGCTTGGGCTGCACCAGGGCAATTTCGCGCTGCAGAAATTGTGCGCACACTTGCATCTCTGCCAACTGCGGGATGCGTGCGTTGGACGGTCGGCATTTGACGACATTGCTCACGTAGGCGCCCGCTTTGGCCGCACCACCCCGGCGCGCGCCCACAGACTTGAGCATGTTGTCCAGCAACACGCCCGCCTGCTCGGAAAAAGGCTGGCCCAAACGGTCTTCGTCTTCATCCGGCGGATCGCCCAGCACCAGCCAATCGCATTGAACTGGAGTCTCGGGCGCCTGCAGCGTGGAGTTCTTGCGGCCTGTGCACAGACCACAGGCCTGACAAGTTGCTGCTGCTTGGGCCAACGCAGGCCAATGCAGGCCTTGCAAAGCCATAGTCGCAGTTGGTAACTTATCGGCAAGAGTTGACACCTCCGCAGGTGCTTTTTCTACCATCGGCTGCGATGCCTGCGTTTTCTGTTCCGTGTCACGCGGTCCCTGGCCCACTCCTACTGCCTGCACAGCACGCTCGGCGACCACGGTTTCGCGCGCTTCGCTCGGCGGCAACCAGACGTGCACACCCATCTCACGCAGCATGGCACGTTGGCGGTCGTCGAGTTCAAGTTCCATTGCTTTAATTTGTAGGTGGGCTCACAAACGCAGGCACATGACCACCGCGTCTTCGCGCTGGCCTTCTCCAGCAGGATAGTAATCCTTGCGCTGACCGACCCGCTGGTAGCCATGGGCTTCGTAGACACGCATGGCCCGCAGGTTGCCCACGCGCACTTCCAGCCAAAGCCACGCGGCCGACTGGCCTCGCGCCCACAAATCCATCGCATCGAGCAGGATGCGGGCCCAGCCCTGACCCTGGTACTCAGGCGCCACGGTGATGTTGAGCAAATGCACCTCGTCCACACCCGGCATGGCCACAAAGTAGCCCAGCAGCACATCACCGGCCATCAGCATCTGCGCCCGGTTGCCGGACTGCAGGGCATCGAGAAAGTTGGTGTGGTTCCAGGGGTGGGCGTAGGCACGCTGCTCAACGGCCACCACCGCGTCCAGACGCTCGGCCAGCATGGGCTCAAAATGCACTTCCACCGCGGGTTGGACTTCCACCATATTCAAGCACCCACAGCCGATTGGGCGGCAGCCTTTTCAGCCGCTCGCTCGGCGGTGGTCTTGGCGACCTTGTCGCGGATGTAACTCGGCAAGGCGTCCTGCGCGGCCACAGCCTTGCCCGCGGCCAGCAATTGGGGCGCCAGGCGCAACATGGCAGCGGCTGTGGACAGCGCGGGCACACGCTGGGCCTGTGCGCTCGCAGGATCGCCAGAGGCCACACGCTCGCCATAGACTGCAAAAACATTGCCCGCAATCAACCAGGTCGCACTCTGGCCTTTGTCGGCAGGTGGAAACCGTTGCAGATCTTCCGGACGCACCAGCGCACTGCCTAGCAGTTCAGACCACACCCCGGATTCATAGGCGTAGGTAGCGGTGTACAGCTCGTCCATGCGCGCATCCAGCGCGGCGGTCACCACCAACGATGAGCGCCCGTCCAGCGCCGAGTAACGCGCGTCTTCCGCCACGGCCAGCAGGGAGTCCACTGGTAGTACCGGCACGCCAACGCCAAATGCCAGTCCCTGAGCGACAGAGCAGGCCGTGCGAAGGCCGGTAAACGAACCCGGCCCCGCGCCAAAACAGATGGCCTGCAAGTCGGCCAATTTCAAATCGGCTTGACGCAGCAAGTCCAAGATGGCGGGAATCAGGTCGGTCGATGCCTTGGCACCGCCGGTAGCAGTGTGCTGCCATTGCCGCGCCTGCCCGTCCACCATACGCGCAACGACGACGGACATCACATCGGTTCCTGTGTCAAAAGCCAGCAGATTCATGGTGTCATCAAAATATTAGTCAAATCGGCCTGCAGGCCTCGTATTTATTGCGTGAACAGCTATCGTATTGGTAGTGCTTGGCGAAGCAACCTTTGCCGCTCTCCAGACCCCGAACACAATGCCCAGCGTCACCAGGGTCAGCCCCGCCAGCACATTCCAGCCCAGCGGTTCGCCCAGAAACATCACTGCAGAGATGGCGGAGAGGCCAGGCACCAGAGCCGTGATCATGGTGGAGCGCACCGGGCCAAAATGCTGGATCATTTTGGTAAACGTCATGCCAGATACCACGACCGAGCCTATCCCCTGGAAAAACATCTGGAACACCACATCGCGCCAAGGTGCCACCAGCACCTGGCCGGGCACCCACTGCAGCAACAACAGCGCCGTATAAACCGGCACATAGGTCAGCAGCGCCAGCATGGTGATGGCTATGGTGGCACGCACCGCATGCAAAGCCCACTTGCGCACCAGCACACTGTAGGCGGACCAGACCATGGCGGCCAGGATGAATAGCACATCACCGCGCCAGACCCCGCTGCCGTCCAGCGCGTGTAGCAGACTGGTGCCGCCAACCAAGAGGTCTCCCACCACGATCAGGGCCAGGCCGATCGCCCGCGCCAGCGTGATGCGTTCCCCCAGAAATGCCATGGCGAGCAGCGCCGTCCACAGCGGCAGACTGCCAGGCATCAGCACCGAAGCATGGCCGGCGGGGGCATACACAAAACCGCTGTAGGCCAGCATGGCATACAGCAGTCCGCCAAAAAAACCTGCAGCCAGCGTCTGGCGCAGTGGCAATGGCGACAAACCCAACAACGACCCTGCCCATGGTTGGGTCGCGCGGTCGCGGCGCACCAGCCACCAGCCCCAGGGCGCCAAGATCAGGCTGGCGCCCACAATGCGCGCATAGACGATGTCAAACGGATTGAGCACCCCGCCGCGTGCCGGGTCGGCAGATGCACGGGCGATCACAATGAACGAGGTCCATATCACCACCGTAACCACAGCCGCCAGCACGCCCACGGCCTTGGGTGACAGAGCGGCCAGTGGATTTTTCGGTGACGGGAGCATGCGCCTGATTATCAAGGAACCCTGTCCAGCCGCCTTTTTGCAGGCCGCGTAAGGAGATGCACCCAATCCGGGTCAGTGTTTACCCCATAGGTCGCACGGCCCTCCGACTCTATGATTTAGCGTTCAAAAACGAACGGTCGTTCTATTAACTGGAGAGAACAATGAAGCAATGGAAATGGGCAGCGGTCGCAGCAAGCTGCGCGGTAGTCTTGGCGGGTTGCGGCGGAGCAAGCGACGGCTCCAACACCACACCCAAGACCGTTGCGCCGTCGGTCAAGGTGTTTGGCGACAGCATCATGGACAGCGGCACCTTTGGTTACAAGTTCACGATCCAGAGCGCCGACGCGACCAAACCGTTCCTGATCTTCCCGGAAATCGTGGCAGCCAACTTTGGCGTCAGCAACCTGTGTTCCTTCTTCCGCTTCAACGGCACCACGTTTGTGCCCAACACCGCATGCACCAGCTTCGCGGTGGGCGGCGGCCGGGTCAACAACCTGACCAACGCATCGGCTCCTAGCAACAGCGTTCCGTTCTCCATTACCTACCAGATGACGGTTGGATCAGCGACCTTGGCTCCAACCGATGTCGTCATTGTTGACGGCGGTGGTAACGACCTAGCAGACCTGACGGGCGCCTACCTCGGTGCGACCACACCCGCTGGAATTGCGACCTACATGAGCCTGCTGGGCACCCTGTTGCCGCCCGCTACCGTGTCCGCCATCATCGGCAGCACACCAACCGCTACCAGCATGGGAACCGCCGCAGGTGCCTATGCACAAGCTATCGGCTCAACACTGGCCGCATCAGTCAAAACCAATGTGGTTGCCAAAGGCGTGAGCAAGGTCATCGTCGTCAACTCGCCTGACATCACCGTGACACCCCGTTTTGCAGCCGTGTTGTCCGCTGTGGCAGCAGCAGGCGGCACTGCACAGCGTGATGCCGTTCAAGGTGCCGTGCGCGCCTGGACTGCCGCGTTCAACGCGAGCCTGGCCGCCGGCAAGCTTCCGACGAACTCGCCGGCCGCCGACCTGATCCAGCAGATCGAAAAGGCCGCGTGCCGGGCCGCCGATCTCACCCGCCAGATGCTGGCCTACTCCGGCAAGGGGAAGTTCGTGGTCGAGCCGGTGGACCTCTCGCGGCTCGTGCAGGAGATGGCCTCATTGCTGCGGGCGTCGATGTCGAAGAAGGCCGTCCTGGAGTACGATTTCGCGCCCGAACTGCCGCTGATCGAGGCCGACGCCACCCAGAT
>DAOQRI010000232.1:0-5057 GCA_035355475.1 Rhodoferax sp.
TCGACGGCCGCGAAGCCGTGCTGGGCCTGGTGGCCATGAAGGAAGCGCTGGAAGATCCGGCTCGTTTGCTTTTTGATATTTAAGGACGGACAGCATGAGCAAACAATTTGATGTGATCGTCATTGGCGGTGGCCCTGGTGGCTATATCGCCGCCATCCGCTCAGCCCAACTGGGTTTTCAGGTGGCTTGTATCGACGAATGGAAGAACGAAAAGGGCGGTCCTGCCTTGGGCGGCACCTGTACCAATGTGGGTTGCATTCCATCTAAGGCGCTGCTGCAATCGAGCGAGCACTTTGACCACGCCAATCACCACTTTGCTGACCACGGCATTGCGGTCAAGGGCGTGAGCATGGACGTGGCCAAGATGGTGGCCCGCAAGGACATGGTGGTCAAGCAGAACAATGACGGTATCCAGTACCTGCTGAAGAAGAACAAGGTGGCGTTTTTCCACGGTCGTGGCTCGTTTGTCAAAGCGGCTGACGGCGGCTACGTCATCAACGTAGCCGGTGCGACCGAAGAATCTTTGCTGGGCAAGCAAATCATCATCGCCACCGGTTCCAATGCACGTGCGCTGCCGGGTACTCCCTTTGACGAAGAGAAAGTTCTGTCCAACGACGGCGCTTTGCGCATCGGTGCGGTTCCCAAGAAGCTGGGCCTGATTGGATCGGGCGTTATCGGTCTGGAGATGGGTTCGGTCTGGCGCCGTTTGGGTGCCGAGGTCACCATTCTGGAAGGTTTGCCAACCTTCCTGGGCGCGGTGGACGAGCAGGTTGCCAAAGAGGCGCACAAGGCCTTTACCAAGCAGGGCCTCAAGATTGAGCTGGGTGTCACGGTCGGGGAGATCAAGTCCACCAAGAAAGGCGTCTCCATTGCCTACACCAGCGCCAAGGGTGAAGTGCAGGCGCTTGAAGTGGACAAGCTCATTGTCTCCATCGGCCGCGTGCCCAACACCATTGGTTTGAATGCCGAAGCTGTGGGCCTGGCGCTGGATGAGCGGGGCGCGATCGTGGTGGACGGTGATTGCAAGACCAATTTACCGGGCGTATGGGCCGTGGGCGACGTCGTGCGCGGACCCATGCTGGCGCACAAGGCTGAAGAAGAAGGTGTTGCGGTGGCCGAGCGCATTGCCGGTCAGCACGGGCATGTCAACTTCAACACCATTCCATGGGTGATTTACACCAGTCCTGAGATTGCCTGGGTCGGACGAACCGAGCAGCAGCTCAAGGCCGATGGGGTGGCATACAAAGCGGGCTCGTTCCCGTTCCTCGCCAATGGCCGTGCGCGTGCGTTGGGTGATACCACGGGCTTCGTCAAATTCCTGGCTGATGCCACGACGGACGAGATTTTGGGTGTCCATATCGTCGGCCCGATGGCTAGCGAACTGATTTCCGAGGCGGTTGTCGCCATGGAATTCAAAGCCAGCGCAGAAGACATTGCGCGTATCTGCCACGCCCATCCGTCACTGAGTGAAGCCACCAAGGAGGCCGCTCTGGCGGTAGACAAGCGCACGCTCAACTTCTAATTTTATGCTCAAAATGGCTGCTAGCCCTTGTGGAACAAGCGTATGCAGCTATCAGAGTTATAGCATTCAGGAGTTTGGGCCGTGAGCGTCAAGCAAATTTACGAAGCCGAACTGGCCAGCCGGGGCTACTCAGCAGACCCGGCGCAGCTGCGGGCCGTTGATGCGCTTGAACGCTGTGCTCTGGAGTGGACCGCGTTCAAGGAAAAGCGCTCGAATGCATTTAAGAAGCTGATCAACCGCCCGGACATTCCCCGTGGCGTCTACATGTTTGGCGGGGTAGGGCGTGGCAAAAGCTTTCTGATGGATTGCTTTTACAACGCGGTTCCCCTCAAGCGAAAAACGCGGTTGCACTTTCACGAGTTCATGCGCGAGGTGCACCGCGAACTCGCCGATCTGCAAGGCACCGTCAATCCGCTGGACGAACTGGCAAAGCGCATGTCCAAGCGTTTTCGGCTGATCTGTTTTGACGAGTTCCATGTGGCCGATATCACCGATGCGATGATCTTGCATCGCCTGCTCAGCGCCCTGTTTGACAACGGTGTGGGCTTTGTCACCACGTCCAACTTCAAGCCCGATGGTCTGTACCCTGGTGGCTTGCACCGCGATCGCATATTGCCGGCCATCGCCCTGCTCAATGCACGACTGGAAGTCATCAATGTCGACAATGGGACCGACTACCGCCGTCGGACCCTGGAGGCCTTGACCCTGTACCACGTACCCAACGGCCCGGTGGCAGATGCCGCGATGGAGCAAGCTTTTAATGCGCTCGAAGAAACGCATGATGATGATCCGGTGCTGCATATCGAAGCGCGACAGATTCGTGCCAAGCGAAAGGCCGGTGGCATGGTGTGGTTTGATTTCAAGACCTTGTGCGGCGGACCCCGCTCACAGAATGACTATCTGGAAATCGCCTCGATGTTTCACACGGTTTTCCTGAGTGATGTGCCGCATATGCCGCTGCGAATGGCGTCTGAGGCTAGGCGGTTTACCTGGCTGATCGACGTGCTGTACGACCGTCGTGTCAAGCTGGTGATGTCTGCCGCCGTTGCGCCGGCTGATCTGTACACCGAGGGCCCTATGGCGCACGAATTTCCGCGGACAGTGTCGCGACTGAGTGAAATGCAGACAAAAGAGTATTTGTCTCTGGAACGGCGCATGGTGGACACCGGGTTGACATGAACAAGGTGAAACGGTTGGCAGTGGCAACCTTGATGGTCTGCGCCGCAGCTGCCAAGGCTGATCCGGGTAATGGACCAGTCGCGGTAGATGGCAATGACCTCCAACGCCAGCGCATCAAGGCGGTGCGCAATCAAAAATTGTCCGAAATGGCCGCGCAGGATACGGCCTGTTTGTCCCGGTTTGCGGTTACCGACTGTCAAAATGCAGTGGGCAGGCGTCGTCGCGACATGTTGGCAGATCTGAAGCGACAGGAAGCCCGACTGGACGAAGTGGATCGCCGACAGAAAGGGGTGGACCAGCTTCAGCGTAGCGAGGATAAAGCGATGGAAAGAGTCCAGAGCCAATACGATGGGCAAACCAATCGACAGACGAATACGCTGGAGGAACGGCAAGAGGCTCAGCGCGAGAAAGCAATAAAACACAAGAGCCAGGCCAAAACTCCTGCGCCTGCGACGCCAGTCAATAAACTGCCATCTGGCCTGGATGCCGCGACGATGGAAGCCAACCGCGCAGCGTTTTACGAAAAACAGCAGGCTGCAGAGCAGCGGCGACTAGACCGAGACAAACGCCTGCAAGAAAAAGCGGGCGGTAGTGTTGCCTTGCCTCGATCTCCCTAGTTTGCCCGTATAGAAACTCAGGCTTGTAGGGGTCAGGAAGGGGTGAGTGGCTCGAGTTTGACTACCACAATCGACAGATTGTCACCGCCGCCCCGGCCGCGAGAGCGAGCCTTTTCTATCAGGAATTCGGTCGCTTCGCGCGCCGACAGTGTGGACAAAACCGATCCCAACTCGCCGGTGTTGAAGTAGTGCCACACGCCGTCGCTACAGGCCATCAGGACGTCACCGGGTCTGAGCTGTGGAATGAAGTGGAAATCAACTGGAGGATCGTTGTCGGTGCCCAGACAGCCCATCAGGATGTTGGATTGGGGGTGAACAGCAGCTTGCTCTTCCGTGATCTCGCCCCGGTTGACCAGCGCCTGGACATAGGAGTGATCCATCGTTCGCTTGACAAAGCGGCTACCGTTGTAGTGGTATATCCGCGAGTCACCAGTATGCGCCCAATGGCAATCGCCTCTGGCGTTGATCAAGAATGCAGCCAAGGTGCTGTGGGGTTCCTCTTCCGAAGAAATGGCCGTCAATTTGATGACGATGTGTGCTTCCTGCACGATTTGCGACAGGGTTGCTGCGGCATCATCCGTGTCCGGGTCGTAGCGGTCAAACAGCTGTTTTGCCGTCATCATGACCTGGTCAGACGCTTTGCGTCCACCACTACGCCCGCCCATGCCATCTGCCACGATCGCGAGAATGCACCCGTTGATGCGCGGGTGCTTCAAAAGCGCAATCTGATCTTGCTGATACTCGCGGTCGCCCTTGTGAATACCGGTGGATGCGGTGAGTCGATAACCAGTGGCCATGTTGGGTTGCTGCGACGCAATACTTTCTGCGAAAAGACCTTAAGGTCGTATTATCAAGCTTGCATGATTCCCTGCACGATAGTTTAACCCCGTACTTTCCCCATCTCCCATTGGAAAAAAATCTTCATTCGCCTGAGCGACAACTGATCGAATTGCGCATTGAGCATGCCGATCTCAATGCCCTCATTGACCGAGCGGCGGCCGATGCGCCAGCCGACGAACTGATGATGCGCCGTTTAAAAAAGCGTAGATTGGCACTGCGTGATGTCATCGCACGGCTGGAGTGCCAGTTGGATCCCAGCGAGCCCGCCTGATCAATGGGCCTGCAGGAGTCTGTTGCCAACGCCTTTGCAGCCAATGGGCCTTTGGCACGGTGCATAGAGAACTTCATCCCGCGGCCCGGACAGACCGAAATGGCCGAAGCGGTCGCTTCAACCCTTGAGCAGGGTGGCCTGCTCGCGGTCGAGGCCGGAACGGGTGTGGGAAAGACCTATGCCTATTTGGTGCCAGGCTTGCTCAGCGGCAAGCGGATCCTGTTGTGCACGGCAACCAAGACGCTTCAAGACCAGTTGTTTGGTCGTGACATTCCCCGGCTCGTTGCCGCGATGGGCTGCCCAGCCGAGTAGCATTGCTGAAAGGCCGCAGCAGTTACCTGTGCATGCATCGATTGGGCTTTTCGCGACAGGATGTGCGCGCTTTGCACCCCACAGCGCAGGCGGATCTTGCCTGGATCGAGCGCTGGTCGGCAACGACAATGTCCGGAGATCTGGCGGAGTTGCCCTCTCTCGACGAGCGCTCGCCGGTAGTTGAGTTGGTCACGTCAACCCGGGAGAACTGCCAAGGTTCAAAGTGTCCAAAACTGGGTAACTGCCACGTCAATCAGGCGCGGCGTGACGCCATTGCTGCTGATATTGTGGTGGTCAATCACCACTTGTTTTTCGC
>DAOQRI010000233.1:0-5043 GCA_035355475.1 Rhodoferax sp.
GAAGTGATTGACGTATTGCAATGGTGGCTCCACCGGTCAAGTTTGCTGAAATATGTCAGGTCCGCCAGAAAGCCCATTGTGTCTTCGCCCCTTTTCTCGTAGTCAAAAGCCGTCCATTATGCGTACATCCTGTCTTACAATCACGCGACCCTGAACGCCAGCATTCGGTTGGGGCAAACCGTTCGGGCTCTCGACGTTGTCGCTTCGCACTTTCCGAGGTGGCAAGCGGCTCTCGCGATCGGCCACCTGGCCACCACACCACACTATTCTGAAGCCGCACTGCCCCCCGGGTTGCATATGAGTTTTCCCCTTTTTTTGTTGACCTTGACGACGGTCATAGGACTTTCGGTTGGGCAAGTCTTGTTCAAGCTGGCAGCCGAGGCGATGAATGGTGTCGGTCCTTTTTGGTTGTCAATTGCTCGCAATGGGTACCTTCTGGGCGCGCTGGTGGTTTACGGTCTTTCCACCGCATTGTGGATAGCCGTCCTGCGCCAGGCACCGCTGCGACTGGCGTACCCGTTCGTGGCCATAGCCTTTGTGCTGGTCCCGATCATGGGGCACTGGTTCTTGGGAGAGTCGTTGCGCTGGCAAACTTTCGTGGGTGCAGGACTGATCGGTGCGGGGATCTGGATTTCGGTGGGCACAGAATGACATCCAGCCTGTCTGTGTTCTTTCGGAATCAACGCGGCAGGTTATTGATCTGCCTTTTGCTTGCGTTGGCCGGTTGGTTGCTTTCGCTGAAGATCCCACCGATGCAGTCACCTGACGAAAACCAGCATGTGGCAAGGGCGTACCTTTTGGCGCACGGAGACTTGACATTGTCGACGCTGCCGAGCCGAAATTCGGGTGGATGGGTGGATGGGGGACTGGTGTCTTTCATCAATGGCTACATGACTCTCCCCGGAAATCCTGCCAGGCACCTGAGTGCCAGCGAGCGCGCCCAACTAGACAACACCCCATGGCAGGGCGAGGGAAGTCGGGTCTACTTTGAAATTCCAGGAACCGGCTATTACCTGCCTCTGGCGTATCTACCCCATGCCGTGGGTTTGCGGGCCGGTGAGTGGGCGGGACTCTCTGTTGACCGATCCTACCGGTTGGCGCGAATGGCCGTACTGCTTGCCTGCCTCGGCCTGCTCGCCTGGAGTTTTTCATTGCTCCGCCCGCCGTCATTGGTGCTGGCGGTGTTGCTGCTTCCGATGAGCGTGTTTCAGCTTCTGTCTCCCAGCCTGGATGGACTTACAACCAGTCTGGCGCTTCTCGCGATCAGTATTTTCTTGTCCGTCCTGCGCGGAGGGCAGGTAACGCCGAGATGGGCCTCTTGGACCCTGGCGACCAGTCTTTTGATTGTGGTCGGTAGCAGGGTGCATCTGTTGCCAATGCTCCTGATGCCCTTTTTTCTCTTCTGGAAACATCGGCATAGACGCGATCTTTATCTGGGGATCGGACTGGTGCTGGCATCATTGGGATGGGTGGCGTATGCCCTGCTTTCGACAACGGATCTGAGGGTTGTGCGTAGTCATGGGACGGTGGAAGTGCTGCGCCATTATTTGAAGTCTCCTCAGGATTACGTGCGCGTCGTCTGGCGCACGCTCCTCAATGCGGACTTGAGGGATTTCTACTTCCGGTCTTTTGTCGGGAATCTGGGCTGGCTGGATGCGCCGCTGCGTCCCTTCTTTTACCCTTGGCTGGGGGTGGGCCTTTGCTTGTGTGCACTGGCATCCCTCTCTTGGCGCAAGGGCGTTGAAGATGTTCAGGCCCGCACGGTATTGCTGGCAATAGCAATTGCTTCGGCCTCACTCGTCTTCCTGGCATTGCTGGTGACCTGGACTCCCCATCCCGCCTCGGTTATTTCGGGGGTGCAAGGCCGGTATTTCGTGGTTCCTGTCCTGCTGACGGCTTATGCATTGGGGGGATTCGGACGGACACGGGGGCTGTGGCGGCAATGCATGGACTGGTTGTTGCTGGCTGCTTTCGCTGGCTTGAGCCTGACTGCGCTGATCTTGGGGCTTCAGGATCGTTTCGCAGGATGACCACTCCATGGTGGCCACGATCATCGTCAACTTTTTTTGCGCGGATCTGACTGCGGGCGCCGTCAACAGCGTGCTGACGGATACACCAGGCGCCCATGTCGTTGTGGTGGACAACAGCGAAAGCCCCGCCGAAGCGGAACTCCTGAAAGCTGTTCTTGATGGCCGGGCGCAGTTGCTGGTCAACAAAAGAAACACCGGTTTTGGCGCTGCCTGCAACCTCGGTTTCGCCGCCACCGACACCGACCTGGTGATGTTGCTGAACCCGGACGCCCGGGCAATGCCAGGCTGCATCCCGATTCTGGCGGCGGCACTCCATGCCCATCCGGAGCTGGGCGCAGTCAGTCCCACGCAGTGGTGGGAGCCATCAGGCCGCTGGCTGTTGCCACCCGCTTGGTTGCCCACGGGCATCGGAATGTGGAGCGTCGAGCAGGCCTGGCGCCTGCCTCGGTGGGGGAGACGCTTGTCGCACGCCTACCGCCGTCTTGCGCTGCAGGCATGGACGGCCCAAGACGAAGTGGTACGACAACGGGCTCTTTCGGGCGGCGCCATGATGGTGCGTCGATCATCAGCGTTGGCGGCAGGCGGTCTGTTCGACCCCGCGTATTTCATGTATTACGAGGATTCCGACTTGTGCCTGCGCCTTCGACGAGCGGGTATGGCATTGGCGCTGGTGCCTCGTGCAACCGCATTGCATGAATGGAGTCACTCAGCAGCCAAGATCGGAATGATGGAGGCATCCAAAGAAATCTACTTGAAGCAGCACTTTGAGGGAAAGGGTGCCTGGGCAGAACGGTTGTCTCGTTGCACCGCTCAGCCGGCGCGGCCGCAGCCGTTGCAATACGAAGCCTTGTCTCATCTGCCCGAGGCCATTGCGGTGCCCTCCGAATGGTACGCCGGCTGGTTGCTGGAGGTCAGTCCATCACCGTTGCTGGTACCTGCGATCGGACAGCTGGGTCAAGGGCCATCAGTGGCGCTGCCTGCGCCACTGATGGCGCGCCTGGGTGCAGGCCCTCTGTACCTGCGGCTGGGCCCCGCATTTGCGGACGCCCCGGATGCTCGGCTTTACGTCAGCGAAAACTCCGCAGCAGGCGGCTGAGCCAGCGCAGGGGCGCGGTGATGCGCCAAGCGCGCGAGTTCAACGTCATTTCGAGTCGCTGCCGTGCTTCGTCGCGGTCACGCTGAGCCTCAGCCAACTGGCTGCAGAGCCGCTGCTGGTATAGACCCGCTTCGTCGAGTTGGCGCCTGATGGCTTCCGCACGGCTTGTCGCCAGATCGAATGCCGTCTCTGCTCGCTGGGCTTCTGCGGTCCTCCGTTGAAGTTCCTCGGTGCGTTTCCCAAGGGCACTTTGCAGGACAGAATTGTCTTCTTCAGCTGCGATCATTGCCGAATCCATCCGTACTTTCATCATGTGGCGGATCGGGTCGAATCCTGGTTCATCAGCTGAGGCTATCTGGTCGGGTGTGACGAGACTCAATGCTTCGGCAAAACGAACCGATGCAGGTAGGGTGTATGTGCGATAGGTGTTGAGGGCCTGGATATGGCGTGTGTAGTCCTGATGGGCCAACTGGGAAGGAAACAAAAGCATGGCGCTCTGCTTTTCGGACCAGACCTGCGTAATATCAACGAGCAGGTTGGCGCATTGGGGTGCCCCCACTTCATATAGCAGTAAGGTCGGAACGGGTTCACCGGCGCGCAGCAATTCAGCTGCAGCGGACCAAGCCGCTCGAAAAGTGGCAAGGTGGTCCGGATGAATTTCCCACATGGAGGGCGCCAGAATCACGTCAACCTGGTGCTGGCGCACCTTTTCGGCAATGAGGGAACTCAATTCAGCCTGGGCCGCCAGGCTGCGATCCGCCAAGCCTTCAAAAACCGCAGGACCAATGCCCAAGCTTGCCAACGCAGCGTTGGTCTCAGCCTGCCGGGTAAGGTATATCTCGGCCCTATCCTCCGCTTCTGCGTATCCTGCGCCGTCGCTGAGGACATATACATGGATATTCACCCCGGCTCGACGATAGAGGGCCAGACATCCACCACAACCAAAGATCTCGTCGTCAGGGTGCGGCGCCAAAACCAGGACGTTCTGAGCGACAGGCAATGACGACGGGCTGTAGGGTAGATACCAGTCCTCCATAGGGGTCACCTATTGCGAAATTTATGCCAGATGCGACGAATAGGGTGATAAAACCTCCTTAGCACGGGTGTACCAAGGACTTTACTTCGTAACCAGGATGTCGGGATACCTGACACATAGAGTTCGCGCGAAAGCGCCTGCGCAATAGCAAGGATTTCGGGTGGGCTGAGTTCGATGCGAAGTTTTGCATGCTGGGCTTGCGCCTTCGCATAGTACTCATCCAGTTGTTGCTGGCGCTGAACAGCGTGCTCTGCCACAGAAGGCACTCGGTAGAGTGACGTGACTTTGGGCACAAGAAGAAATTCGTGTCGAAGTGAGTAGCGAACCCAAAGGTTCCAGTCTTCAAGATTTTCGAGTTCGGTGTCGAATCCCCCATATTCCAAGAACAGTTTGCGCTGAAACAAGACGGTCTGGATGGGGAGGTAGTTGTGATGCCACAGTAAAGGGCGATTGAATGGCTGCCGGTAAATCAGGCAATGCATGATATCGCGGTAGACCCATGGCTCGTGACTGACGATGTCCGACCGTACCTCATAGGCCAGACTGTAGACAGCTCCAAGCTGGGGTTGCTTGTCCCATGCGGCGACAAGAACTTCAAGGTGATCCGCATAGAATAGATCATCATCGTCCAGAAAACACACCAAGGTACCGGTGGCGGCCTTAAGCGCGGTATTGCCTGCCACGCAACGCCCCGCCTTATCACAGGGAAGATAGATCAGGTTTGGAAACCGCTTTGTGGCGCGCAATGCGTCAACCAATGGCTGCGCGGTAGCGCCACCATCCTCGACGATTACGAGTTCGATATTTTGATAGGTTTGTGCAACGACTGAAGAAACAGCCTCTCGCAGTTTGCCCGAACGGCCAGGCATGGTGCGCACCAA
>DAOQRI010000234.1:0-5029 GCA_035355475.1 Rhodoferax sp.
TGCCCCAAGGTGTCATTGATGGTCTTGAACTTGTCCAGGTCAAGCATCACCAGTGCCAGCGGAATGCCATGGCGGCGGGACTGGTCAAAAAGCGCAGGCGCGCGCTCGGTCCAGCCATGGCGATTGAGCAGTCCGGTCAGGTTGTCGGTATAGGCCTGTTCACGCAGCTTGGCTTCGGCCTCTTCGCGCCAGGCTACCAGCACGGCAACCGTAGTCAATACCAGTGTGATGTTGGCCGCCAGTTGCGCGCCGATGTTGATCGGGTGAGGGGCTGCAAAGTTGGGGTACAGGTGGGGCATGAACCCGCCCAATATGCCGCGCCCCACCGTAAAGGCTGCAACCACCGTGTAGCAAGTGGCGATCAATACGCGCCACGGCAGGCTGGCTCGCGTTTGCGGCCACAGTGCTGCCCTTGCAATCACCAGAAACTGAGCGGCCAGTGTGAAGTTGGCATATGCCACGCGAAGCTGGTAGTTAGAAAATGCAAGCGCATAACCCACAGGCAACAGAACAGCCAGTGCCAGCAGCAATGCATTGCCGGGGCGCGGACCCAACCACTCCCGCAGTGCCCAATAGATGGCGACGTTGGCCGCCGATGCAGCACCCACACTGCATACGGATAACACTGGATCGGCCCAGCTTCCAGCGAGCAGCTCAGACGCAATGATGCCCACCCACCCCAGGGTCTGCAACAGGAGCGCACCCTGGGCCAGACGGGCGGCGCGGCTGATTCCTCTCCCCATGATGAGGGGCAACGCGACCGAGACCGTTGCCAGGTTGGCAGCGGTCAGCACCAGAATCGTCAGGACATCAATTTGTAGCATACACAGCAGGACTGAGGTGCGTCATTCAGCATCCGATGGGCCACAATCACATTCGGGGCAAGCCCTATTGGAACGCCACTTCCGAGAAACTGCGCAGCTTGCGGCTGTGCAGTTGTTCGGACCCCTGGGCGCGCAACAGCTCCACTGCGCGCATTCCAATGCGCAGGTGCTGGTCCACACGCTCGCGGTAGAAGTGGTTTGCCATGCCAGGCAGCTTGATCTCGCCGTGCAGCGGCTTGTCGCTGACACACAGGAGCGTTCCGTAGGGCACGCGAAAGCGGAAACCGTTGGCGGCGATGGTGGCGCTCTCCATGTCCAGCGCAACCGCGCGGCTCTGACTGAAGCGGCGCTGGGGCTGGTTGTCTGGCAGAAGCTCCCAGTTGCGGTTGTCGGTGCTGGCCACGGTGCCTGTGCGCATGATGCTCTTCAGCTCCGGGCCCTTGAGCTGGGTCACCTCGGACACGGCCGACTCCAGTGCCACCTGGATTTCGGCGAGTGCGGGAATCGGCACCCACAGCGGCAACTCCTCGTCCAGCACATGGTCCTCACGCACGTATCCATGGGCCAGCACGTAGTCGCCTAGCTGCTGGCTGTTGCGCAGGCCCGCGCAGTGGCCCAGCATGATCCACGCATGCGGGCGCAGTACGGCGATGTGGTCGGTGATGTTCTTGGCGTTTGCTGGACCTACGCCGATGTTGACCATGGTGATGCCGGCGCGGTCGGCGCGCACCAGGTGGTAGCCTGGCATTTGGGGCAGGCGCGGGGGCTCCTTGCCCAGCGCATCAATGGCCTCGGGGCTCAAGCCCACACGCCGGGTGATGACGTTACCCGGCTCGATGAAGGCAATGTATTCGCTGTTGGGGTCGCGCATGGCGGCGTGGCCCAGAGTGATGAATTCGTCAATGTAGAACTGGTAGTTGGTGAACAGCACAAAGTTCTGGAAATGCTCGGGCCGGGTGCCGGTGTAGTGGCGCAGGCGGTGCAGCGAGTAGTCAACCCGTGGCGCAGTAAACAAGGCCAGCGGCTGTGCTTCGCCTGCGCGCGGCTGGTGGGTGCCGTTGGCAATGCCATCGTCCATGGCGGCCAGGTCGGGCAGGTCAAACACGTCGCGCATCAGGGTGCGGCGTTCTGCGCTCATGTTGCCCTCGACGTGATCGCTCTCCGCGAAGGAAAAGTGCACCGGAATCGGCTGTGAACTGGTGCCCACTTCCAGTTCGACCTCATGGTTTTGCAGCAGCAGGTTGAACTGGTCCAGGTAATAGTCGTAGTACAGGTCGGGGCGGGTCAGTGTGGTCTCAAACCGGCCAGGGCCGGCCACAAAGCCGTAGCTCAGGCGCGCACTTTCGGGCGTGATGGTGCGCGACACCGTATCGGTGTGGATGCGCACCAGCGGGTAGCAGGCGCGCACGTGGGTCATGTCGCCCGCGCCGGCCACAAAGTTTTGCATGGCCTGGCGCAGGTGATTGATGCTGCCGTCATAAATACGCATGACCTGAGCCAGGGCTGCGGCGGCATCGGTGAATCGTTCGGGGGCGATGAAGGGAGGAAGATTTGGCATGTGCCTATTGTGCCGTGGACGACGCTCTGCCCATACTTGCGGAATAATGCGAATCAGCGTCCATTCCCTAACCCAGGAACTTATCGGTGCACGATCCCAACGACTCGCGGTTTGTCGAGACCGGTTTCCCCTCCTTGCAATGGGAAGAGGATGACCTGCCCACGCGCCCCATGCCCCTGCATGAGCGGCCGCTGCAAGCGCGTATCGATCACGAAATGGCCATCATCGCCGAACACCACGTGCGCATTGCCCTGGCTATCGAGAAATTTTGGGGCCACCGGGATTGCGTGGAATACATCCAGAAGCTCATCATGAGTGGTGGCCATCAGGATGGGCAGCGCCGGGTGGGCTTCAAGTCCGAGGTGCTGTCCGCGCTGATCAATCTGGTTGCACTGCACCAGGGCGAGTGAAAGGTTTGTCACATGCGTAAATGGCTGCTGGGTGCCCTGGTTTTGGGTTGCCTGGGTCTGGTGGTGTTCTTCAACCTGCCAACGGTGGTGGATGGGCGAATGAACACCGTGATTCACCCGGCGCCCTACACTGCCAGTGACACGGCCCATGCCGCGCACCAGACGTTTTTTATTGCCGACCTGCATGATGACGCCCTGCTGTGGAACCGCGACCTGCTCCAGCGCTATGACCGCGGTCACTCTGACTTGCCCCGGTTGCTCGATGGCCACGTTGCGCTGCAGGTGTTTGCCACTGTCACCAAAACACCCAAGGGCATCAACTACGAGCGCAACAGCGCAGACACCGACAGCATCACGTTGCTGACCATGGCCCAGCGCTGGCCCACAGCCACATGGAACAGCCTTCTGCAGCGGGCCCTGTACCAAAGTGAGAAGCTGCACCACTACGCTGCCGAGAGCCAGGGTCGCCTGGCCATCATCCGGAACCAGAAAGACATGGCGGCCTTTGTGCAGGCGTGGACGCAAGACCCCAAGCGCGTGGCCGCTGTGCTGGCCACCGAGGGTTTGCACCCGCTGGAGGGCAAGCTGGAGAATGTGGACCGGCTGTATGACGCAGGTTTTCGCATCACCGGCCTGACCCATTTTTTTGATAACGAAGTGGGCGGTTCGGCCCATGGCATGGAGAAGGGCGGACTGACTCCCTTGGGCCGCCAGGTGGTGGCGCGGCTGGAAGCCCGCAATATGCTGATCGACCTGGCCCACGCCTCCAAACCGCTGATTGAAGATGTGCTGGCCCTGGCCAAGCGGCCGGTGCTGGTGTCGCACACCGGGGTGGCGGGCACCTGCCCAGGCCCTCGAAACCTGACGGATGCCCATCTCAAGCGCATAGCCGCGACCGGTGGCGTGGTCGGCATCGGCTATTGGGATGGCGCGATTTGCGATCCCAGCGTGCCCAATATCGTCAAAGCCATTCGCTACGCGGTGGGTCAGATTGGAGTGGCACATGTGGCGCTGGGGTCCGACTTCAATGGCGCAACCCGCACGCCGTTTGATGTGACCGGTTTGCCACAAATCACCGAGGGGCTGATGGCCGCCGGTTTCAGCGCAGACGATATTCGCGCCATCATGGGCGGCAATGTGCAGCGTTTGCTCTTGCAAAGCCTGCCCCCGGGCTGAGGGTTAACACCGGAATTTTGGAGGTCAAATCAGCCTCTGGCCCTCTATAATTCTGCATAGCAAGCTATCAAAATGATAGTAAATTGGAAATTTCTTGACCTCAACACATCACGCTTTTGACGTCCTGATCGTGGGCAGCGGCCTGGCCGGCCTGTCGGCGGCGCTGCACCTGGCACCTACCCACCGCGTGGCGGTGCTCACCAAGCGCGGCATGAGCGACGGCTCCAGTGCCTGGGCACAGGGTGGCATCGCCGCCGTACTGGCCGAAGGTGACAGCTTTGACGCCCACGTGCAGGACACACTGGTGGCAGGAGCAGGGTTGTCCGACTCGGCGGCCACCCGTTTTGTGGTGGAGCATTCGCCCGAGAGTGTGGACTGGTTGCGCGCACTGGGCGTGCCGTTTTCCGAGGAAGACGGCCACTTGCACCTGACCCGCGAAGGGGGCCACAGTGCCCGGCGCATCGTCCATGTGACCGATGCCACCGGTGCCGCAGTGCAGAAGACGCTGAACGAACATGTGCGCCGCACACCCAACATCACACTGTTCGAGAACCATACGCTGGTGGACCTGATCACCCGGCGCAAGCTGGGACTGCCCGCTTCGGATGGGCAGCCGGCCAACCAGTGCCTGGGCCTGTATGCGCTGGACGAAGCCACCGACCAGGTGCACACCTTCCGCGCGCCGCACACGATCCTGGCCACGGGCGGTGCGGGCAAGGTGTACCTCTACACCACCAACCCCGACACCGCCACCGGCGACGGCATTGCCGCAGCCTGGCGCGCGGGGTGCCGGGTGAGCAACATGGAGTTCATCCAGTTTCACCCCACCTGCCTGTACCACCCGCACGCCAAATCGTTCTTGATCACTGAGGCCGTGCGCGGCGAAGGCGGGCGACTGCTGTTGCCCAACGGTGAACGTTTCATGCCCCAGCACGACGAGCGCGCCGAACTTGCTCCGCGCGACGTGGTGGCCCGAGCGATCGACTTCGAGATGAAGAAGGGCGGATTTGACTGCGTCTATCTGGACATCTCGCACCAGCCGCTGGCCTTCATCCTGGAGC
>DAOQRI010000235.1:0-5029 GCA_035355475.1 Rhodoferax sp.
GCAGCGCCAATGAGGTGACCGTCACCCCGCTGGGTGAGGAAATCGTGCGCCAGGCACAAAGCGTTCTGGAGCAGGCGGCCAATATCAAGGACATTGCCAAGCGTGGCAAAGACCCGTTGGCCGGATCGCTGAAGCTGGGTGTGATCTACACCATTGCGCCGTATCTGCTGCCCGACCTGGTGCGCCAGGTGATCAAGCGCACACCGCAAATGCCCTTGATGCTGCAGGAAAACTTCACCGTCAAACTGCTGGAAATGCTGCGCACCGGCGAGATCGATTGCGCCATTCTGGCCGAGCCATTTCCGGATGCCGGCTTGGCCTCTGCCCCGCTGTACGACGAACCTTTTCTTGCCGCCGTGCCTATGCCGCATGCGTTGGCGTCACAGACCAGCGTGACAACCGAGCAGCTCAAAAAAGAAACCATGCTGTTGCTGGGCAACGGGCATTGCTTCAGGGACCATGTGCTGGAGGTCTGCCCCGAGTTCGCCCGCTTCTCCAGCGACACCGAAGGCATCCGCAAGAGTTTTGAAGGCTCGTCCCTGGAGACCATCAAACACATGGTTGCCGCGGGCATGGGCATCACCCTGGTGCCGCGCCTAAGCGTGCCCGCAGGCGCGCTGGTGGCCAAGACGCGCCGCCATGCCGACTCGCTGGTGAAGTACCTGCCGGTGCAGGACGGGCCTGACTCGCCACCGCCATCGCGGCGCATTGTGCTGGTGTGGCGGCGCAGCTTTACCCGCTACGAGGCGATTGCAGCCCTGCGCAATGCGATTTATGCCTGCGAGTTGCCCGGTGTGGCCCGTTTGTCTTGATTGAATAAGGAAAGCTGATTACATGGTGAACTCGGTCCAATCCGGCATCCTCGCCCCCGTTCCCCGAGTGGGACGGTATTTGCATTTTTCCCTGGCGCAGGGCGGTGATGCCTTGCGGGCTGCACTGCACCAACTGTGCCCACTGGTAGACGGAGAGTGCGTCGTTGCGGGGTTGGGTCTGGCAACCGTTGCCGCATTGGGCGCCCAGGTGCCTGGTCTGCGCGAATTTGCTGCATTGGAAAGCAGAGCCTGTTCTGTGCCGTCCACGCCGACGGCACTGTGGTGCTGGTTGCGGGGCGATGACCAGGGTGATTTGGTGCATCGAGCCCGCCGCATTCAGGGTGCCTTGGCAGGTGTATTTCAACTGGAGCAGGTGGTTGACGGGTTCCGCTACGGTCAGGGCCCCAATGGGCATGGGCGGGACTTGACGGGCTATGAAGACGGCACCGAAAACCCACAGGATGCAGAAGCCGAAGCTGCTGCGCTGGTGCAAACCGGGGCCGCCGGTTTGGTGGGTAGCAGTTTCGTGGCGCTGCAGCAGTGGGTGCACGATCTGGACGCTTTTGAGCGCATGGGCACCCAGGCGCAAGACCAGATGGTGGGTCGCAGGCGCAGTGACAACGAAGAGTTGGACGACGCGCCGGCTTCGGCCCATGTCAAGCGCACGGCCCAGGAGAGTTTTGATCCTGAGGCTTTTGTGGTGCGCCGCTCCATGCCGTGGGCCACGGGTGAGCGCGCTGGCCTCATGTTTGTGGGCTTCGGTCACTCTTTTGACGCGTTTGAAGCCCAAATGCGTCGGATGGCAGGGCTGGAGGATGGCGTGGTGGACGCGCTGTTTCAGATATCCAAACCCGTGACCGGTGCCTATGCCTGGGTTCCTCCCATGCGCGATGGACAGCTGGACCTGCAGGCGGTGGGCATCTGATGGAGGCTTTGGCGCGCGAAAAATTGAACCTGTATTTGCAGCTGATCCGGTGGGACCGGCCCGCCGGGTGGCTGTTGTTGCTGTGGCCCACGCTCAGCGCCTTGTGGCTGGCGGCTGGCGGCTTTCCGGGATGGCATCTGGTGGCAGTTTTTACCCTGGGAACCGTTCTGATGCGCAGTGCCGGGTGCTGCGTCAACGATGTGGCCGACCAGGACTTTGACCGGCACGTCAAGCGCACCGCGCAGCGGCCGGTGACGCGGGGTGCCGTGTCGTCGCGTGAGGCATTGGCCGTGGGTGCGGTGCTGGCGCTGGCGGCGTTTCTGCTGGTCCTGACCACCAATACCGTGACCGTGGGCTGGTCGTTTGCTGCGCTGGCGGTGACCCTTGCGTACCCCTATGCCAAACGCTTTGTGTCCATGCCGCAGGCGGTCCTGGGGGTTGCGTTCAGCTTTGGCATTCCCATGGCTTTTGCGGCAGTCAAGGCCGAGATTCCCGTTCTGGCCTGGGTGCTATTGGCGGGCAATCTGTTCTGGGTTTTGGCCTACGACACCGAGTACGCCATGGTGGACCGCGATGACGATGTGCGCATCGGCATGAAAACATCCGCTATTACCCTGGGTCGCTGGGATGTGCCCGCGGTCATGGCGTTTTATGGCCTGTATCTGGCCGTCTGGAGTGCTGTGGTCGCGCCCATGCTGGTGTCGGGTTGGTGGTGGGCTGGTGTGGCCATTGCGGCCGCCCAGGCGGCATGGCACTTTCAGTTGATTCGCCACCGTACACGCGATGGATGTTTCAAGGCGTTTCGTCTGAACCACTGGGTGGGTCTGGCGGTGTTTGCCGGCATTGTTGGCGCAACACTCTGAGTGCGCGCGTCACGTCCGGTTCGTCAGCACCGTCAACGGCAGGTCATGGATTTCTCCAATCAGTCGCGCCAACGCCCGTCCCGCCGCATCCAGCACCGCGCGCCCCTTGTCGGCATGGGCGGCAGCGGCATTGCCCACCGCGCCTTGCGGGTTGTAGTCCTGCATTTGCCAGCCGAACTTTGCGCTTTTGCCGTTGCCCAGGATCTCGAAGCGCTTGGCCCGGTCCTCGGAGGTTGAGGCAAAGTTCTGCGCCTGCGCCATGTCCACCAGCTCGGGGGCCAACGCCAGCATCATGGAAGTTTCAATCTCTCCGGCGTGGATGCCAAAGCGGTGTTCGTGTGCGCTGAACAAGGCATTCACATCCTCACCTTGCTGCCCCACCAGCGGCAGGCCAAACCAGTTCACGCTGTAGACCAGCATCCCCAGGCGCGCGCGCAGGTCGCGGGCCACGATGTCCATCACGCCGACCTGCCCGCCGTGGCTGTTGAGCAGCACCAGCTTCTTCACTCCGGTGGCGGCCACGCTCTCGCCAATGTCGGTCCACAGGCGGATGGTGGTTTCCGCCTTGAGCGTCAGCGTGCCCGCAAAGCGCGCATGCTCCGGGCTCAAGCCCACAGTCTGCGTGGGTAGAAACAGGGCTGGGTGGCTAGCGGCCAGATGGGGCAACGTGGCGGCGATCACGCCATCGACCAATGCGCTGTCCACCCGCAGGGGCAAATGCGGTCCGTGCTGCTCGGTTGCTGCCACCGGCAGCACCGCAATCAGCTGGTCCAGCGTTCCATGCGCCGCGCACTGCGAAAAATCGCGCGTGCTCCAGTCGGCCCAGAAACGTGAACTAGGGCTGGAAGGGGTCGAAGCGTCCGGTGCGGTGGGCATGGTCTGGGCGGCCTTGGGGCGGGTTCAGTGGTGGGTGGATGGTAACGCCGACCGCGCTTGGCCTGGTCAGTATCATTGCCCCATGGCGATCCAAAGACCCCGCAATATCACCGGCGACTCCTTTTTTGCATGGGATGGCGACACCTTGGTGGTCAATATTCTGGGTAAACCCTCTGCCAGCAAGGACGCCATTGGCAAGCCCAAAGGCACGCAGCTCAAGATCAGCGTGACGGCCAAGCCCAAAGACGGCAAAGCAACTGACTACATGGTGCGGTTTCTGGCACCACAGTTTGGGGTCGCCGTGGCCGATATTGAGGTCGTCTTTGGACAGGAGAACGTCAACAAGCAGCTGCGCATCAAGGCGCCCAAGAAGCTGCCCGCCGTGTTCACCCAAAGCGCGCTGGATCTGGGCTGAGCCCGGGTAGCCGGCCTGCAATGCCACAATCACGGGTGCCCGGTCACTGACAATCGGGCGGAACTTTCAGGCTGCCCAAGGCTCCCACTTTCCCATGACGTTTACCTCCAGACTCCCCGCCGTGTGCGCCAGCGCTTGGCGCAAGAATGCATCAGTTCTTCTGATTGCTATTACTCTGATAGCTGCTTGCGCAGTATCCACGGGGGCTCGTGCCCAAATTCCATCATTAAATGTGGCAAAGGGTGGTTCGCCATCCGCGGTCGTGCAAAACGAGCAGGTGCGTGCCGAACTGGTCGCCCACGCGCCCGATGGCGTCGGTGCTGGCAAACCGGTGTGGCTGGGACTGCAGATCAAGCACCAGCCCCACTGGCACACTTACTGGAAGAACCCGGGCGACTCCGGTCTGCCCACGGTGCTGCAGTGGACGCTGCCCAGCGGGGTGGTGGCGGGCGACATTGCCTGGCCCACACCCCAGCGCATTCCCGTCGGCACGATGGCCAACTACGGCTTTAGCGACACCATTCTTTTGCCGGTGCCGCTGACCATCGCCAGCGATTTCCAGCCCACACCCGGTGGCGACCTGGAAGTGCGTTTGAACGCGTCTTGGCTGGTCTGTCGCCAGGAATGCATTCCGCAGGACGGCAACTTTGTGCTGCGGGTACCCGCCAAGGGCTCCACCGCTTCGCACGCGGCCGACTTTGAAGCCGCCCGTGCTGCCGGCCCTACCGATTTGCCGGGAACATCGAAGGCCCAACTGGAGGGCAACAGCCTCACCATCACGGTGAGCGGCCTGCCCGCCAACTGGCAGGGCCGTGCGCTGCAGCCTTTCCCGGAAACGCCCAACATCGCTGAGCCGGTGACATCGCCGCAAACTGCAGACAAGGTTGGAGCCGATGGTGCACCCAGCTTGGGCAAGCAGGTTTGGAACAACGGTGTGTGGAGCGGCAGTTTCCCGCTGTCGGTGCAGCGCGAAGGAACCGCGGACAAACTGCCCATCGTGCTGGCGCTGGGCACGCAGAGCCTGCGCACCGTGGCTACGGTCAGCGGCACCTGGCCGCCATTGGGTGTGGCAAGTCCCGCGCTGGTCAGCACCGCGGCGATGCCCGCGGTAGCCACGCCCACATCGGTTCAGCCCTCT
>DAOQRI010000236.1:0-5016 GCA_035355475.1 Rhodoferax sp.
GAATGTCCTCAGGTGGACGCACAACCTGACCGCCAGCGGCCGTGACTTTGGCAGCATAGGCGTCCACATCGTCAACGCTCACATAGCCGGTCCAGCAAGGCGGCACGCCCATGGCACAAGCCTCTTCAGGCAGGGCCATCAGTCCCCCCCACATCCTTGCCCTCGGCCAGCAGCAGCGTGTAGTCCATGCCGGGCATGCCTGCGTCCTTGGTCTCCCATCCCACCACCGACCGGTAAAACGCAGCGGCGCCCGCGGTGTCACTGGTCATGAGTTCGTACCAAACAAACTGGCTGCTAGGCTGGGACATGGCGTTGCTCCTGAAAGGTTGAATAGGATCGGCGAGCATATCCAAACCCCACCCAACCTACAAGCGGTGCGTGCGGTCGCCGCGCGCGAAGCCCATGGCGTCCCAATAGTCGCCAGCGGTCAACCCGATCACCTTGAAAAACTCACCCATTTCATGTTCCAGAATCAGCTTCTGGGCGGCCACGCGGTCGGCTTGCGAGCCGGCCTGCATGGCATCGGCCAAGCCGCAGTTCAGCAAAAAATGCGCCTGGTTGGTGTAGCCCAGCACTTCCAGCCCCGCGTCCTGCCCGGCCACCGCCACGCCAGTGAAATTGACATGGGCCGTGACATCCTTGCTGCCCACTTGCACCAGCGGGTTGTCGTCCACCATGTGAGCCTTGTGGCACATCACCGTGCCCATGTGCCGCTGCTCGTGGTAGTACTCGTTTTCCGGGAAACCATAGTCCAGCAGGAAGATGGCACCGGCCTTCAAGCGGTCACCCAGCGTGCGCACAAAGGCCTCGCCCTGGATGTGGATTTCGGTCAAGTAGTCGTACACACCGGGCACCTCGGTCGGCGGTCGCAAATCGGTGGGTCGGTCCTGCCAGGCAAAGGCCTGATCCGCAGTGTTGCCGTCGTCACGTCCGGCCCAAACCACGCCGCGCTCGTGCCACTCGCCACCCACGCGTGCCAGCAACTTGACCGGCATGGCATCGAGCACTTCATTGCCCACCACCACACCCCGCATGGTCTCGGGCAGGGCATCGACCCATTGGACGGTTTCACCATGCGCGCGCAGCGTGACTTGCTGGCGTTCTTTCAACGGTTGTGACAGATCCACAATGGTGTAGCGCCGCACGGTGACCCCCAGTGCGGCCAGCGCATCCATAATCTGCAGCGCCAGGGCACCCGTACCTGCACCAAACTCCCACACCTCGTCCGTACCGGTGACCTGCAGCGCCTGCGCCACCTGACGGGCCAGCGCCTGACCAAACAGGGGCGAAATCTCGGGTGCGGTCACAAAGTCGCTGCCAACGCCGTGGAGTACACCGTCCGGCGTGCGCATGCCCTGCGGCATGGCACCAAACACCATATTGCCACCACTGTAATAGCCCAGGCCAGGGGCATACAGCGCCTGCGCCATGAAGTCGTCAAAGCCTATCCAGCCGCCACGGGACTGGATGTGTTGTTGCAAATGGTCCAGCATGGGCTGATCAGCAGGACTGTTTTGGGGCTGGGACAGGTTGGCAATCGGTTCGGTGGTCATAGCGGAGGGAATTGTCGCCCAAGCCCGGTGTTGCATTTGCGCACGCCAACTTGGCAAACCGTTGACAGCGTGCATGCCGATCCACACAATGGCGCCTTCGACGGTAACCTGCCGTCTGATGCGTTCTCAACCCACTGTGAAGGAGTACTACCATGATTGTTCGCACATCCACTCCCTCAACGCTGGCCGTCTGAGAACCGAGTTGCCCTGATCGACCGCACCTTTCATCCGATTCGTTGCGTTAGTCGTTAGCTGTTGGCCCCGCCGCGCGGGGCTCGTGTCTTCTCTGTCTTTGTCGGGCCGCCAGCCGGTTCCGCGTTTTCCAATTTTTTTGGTCCCTGATTGATCGTGTGATGCCGCTGTGCCACGCCGTTGGTCCGGGCCATTTCAAAGACACCGACAGACATGATTGATTTTTCATTTGCATTGCTGCGCCGCCTGGGCCTCAACTCGGCCATGGCGCAAAAACTGGCCAACCATGAAGGGCCTGACCTCAAAAGCGGCAGAGAATCCGGCGCACGCTGGATGCGGGCCACCGCCGTACACCGTGAAACCGCCGATGTGCATGACGGCGAGGATGCGCACAGCGCGCGCTGTAGCGCCCGCCTCACACGCAGTCTTCAGGCCGAAGGCGACACCCTGGCCTGTGGCGACTGGGTGCTGTGCGCGCCCGACGAGCATCAGCAACTGTGGGTGGTGGAGCGCGTTTCGCCACTGAACCAGATTGTCCGGCGCGATGGCGACGGAAGCCGTCACACCGTGGTCAGCAATGTGGACACCGCACTGCTGGTCATGGGGCTGGACCTGGACTTCAACTTGCAGCGCCTGGAGCGCTACCTGGCCTTGGTAGTGAGCAGTGGCGTGCAGCCGGTCGTCGTGTTGACCAAGGCCGACATCGCCCAGGAAGCCGGGGCCGAGGTCGTATCGGATCGCGTGGAGCAAGTCCGTGCGCGAGTCGGCCGCCACATGGACGTGGTCGCGGTGGACGCGCGCGCGCCGCAGAATCAGAAGTCTCTGGCACCGTATTTGGGCGAGGGGCAGACCCTGGTGTTACTGGGCTCATCGGGCGCGGGCAAGAGCACCCTGACCAACAGTTTGCTGGGTGCCGCCACACAGGACACCGGTGCCGTGCGGGAGCACGACAGCCGTGGCAAGCACACCACCACCGCCCGTTCGCTGCACCTACTGCCCACTGGCGCCTGCGTCATCGACACACCCGGTGTGCGCACCCTGCGCCCAGACGTGGACCCCCACACCCTGGGCCAGCTGTTTGAAGATGTGAGCAGCCTGGCCACTGAATGCCGCTTTCGCAACTGCAGCCACCAGGACGAACCCGGCTGTGCCGTGCGTGCCCAGGTTGACCCGCAACGCCTCAAAAACTACCACAAGCTTCTGCGCGAAACACGCCGTGACAGCATGGGCGCGCTGGATCGGCAAAGCCAGCTGGCCGAATGGAAATTGCGCACCCGGGCCGGGCGCCAGCGCCGGGCAATGGAGCGGGATGGTGGATGAATGCCTAATCCGCCGTCGCGTCGTCCAGTCCCAAAGTCTTGACGCCAGCATCGCTATCAAACTCGCTGAAATTCCAGCGGCCGTCGGCAAAGTACACCTGCTCGGGAACCACCAACTCCCGTGCAGTGGAGCCCGCGAGCGCCTGGCGCATGGCGTCGATCCAGATCGGCAATGCCAAGGTGGCGCCAAACTCGCGTGTACCCAGAGAACGGGGATCGTCATAGCCCATCCAAGCGACCGAAACAATGTCGTTGGCATAGCCCGCAAACCAGCCGTCCACTGCATCACTGGTGGTGCCTGTTTTGCCCGCCAGGTCCTGACGTTGCAGCTTGACACTGGCCTGCGCCCCAGTGCCTGAGCGAGTCACTTCGCGCAACATGCTGTCGGTAACAAAGGCATTGCGGGCATCCAGCGTGCGCGCTTCCTCGGGCGGCGTGGCAGGTTTGTCGGATTCAAACAGCAGCTTGCCTTTGGCATCGCTCACCCGCTGGATCAACCAGGGACTGATGCGGTAACCGCCGTTGGCAAACACACCATAGGCCGCAGCCAGTTGTACAGGCGTTACCGAGCCGGTGCCCAATGCCATGGTCAGATTGGCCGGGTGCTTTTCGGCATCGAATCCGAAACGGGGCAGTAAATCACGTGCATAGCCCACGCCAATGGCCTTAAGAATACGCACCGACACCACGTTTTTGGACTGAGCCAAAGCATCCTGCATGCGGATGGGGCCATCGTATTTGCCATCGTCGTTGCGCGGATCCCACTTCAGGCTCTCGGTCGTGGTGACGGACAACTGCACATCGTTGATCAACGTGGCAGGAGCAAAGCCGCGCTCCAGTGCCGCCGAATAGATGAAGGGCTTGATGCTTGATCCCGGCTGGCGCCAGGCACTGGTGGCGTGGTTGAAATTCTTGCGCCGGAAGTCAAAGCCACCCACCAGGGCACGGTAGGCGCCGTTTTGCGCGTCCAAGGACACATAGGCGGCCTCTACCTCGGGCAATTGCGATACCGCCCACTTCATGGCGGGGGTTTGCACCACACGTATCAGCGCGCCAGGGCGCAAACGCAGAGCGTTGGCCGCGTTGGGCCTCAGGGCCGAGGCGGCAAAGCCCAAGCCTTCGGCGTTGATCTGCACGGTTTCCCCCGACGCAAGTTCGGCTTTGAGCGACTTGCCCGCCACCTCGGTCACCACGGCGGGCATCAGCCCGTCGCTGGAAGGGTGTTTTTGCAGCAGCGCGTCGATGGCGTCGTCGCGCGCATCTCCGACAGGCGGCAGCTCAATCACCGCTTCCGGTCCCCGGTAGCCGTGGCGCTGATCATAGGCCAGCACATTGCGCCGCACCGACTCATACGCGGCCAATTGCTCGGCCTGGTTGATGGTGGTCACCACCTTCAGGCCCATGGTGTAGGTGGCCTCACCGTGTTGGGCAAATACGCTCTGGCGCACCATTTCTGCCACATATGCGCCGTGCGCCCCGACGCTGGGACCGTCCTGTATGGTGATACGCTCGGCGCTGGCCTGGTCGAACTGCGCCTGCGTGATGTAGTCGTTGCGCAGCATGCTTTTGAGCACCACCACCTGGCGTTGCTTGGCCCGCTCAAAATTCGCCACCGGGTTGTGTCGCAACGGGTTTTTGGGAACGCCCGCCAGCATGGCGGCCTGGGCCAGGCTCAGCTCCGGCAGGGTCTTGCCAAAGTAAGTGCGTGCTGCGCTGGAAAAGCCGTAGCTGCGTTGACCCAGGTAGATCTGGTTCATGTACAGCTCCAGAATCTGGTCTTTGGTGAGCGCGTCCTCGATGCGGTAGGTGAGCAGTGCTTCGCGCAGCTTGCGCGTCACCGTGCGTTCCTGGGTGAGGTAAAAATTGCGCGCCACCTGCATGGTGATGGTGGAAGCGCCTTCCCGCAGACCACCCGAAAAGGCCCGCGCAAGGCCAATAAAGTCCACTCCACC
>DAOQRI010000237.1:0-5013 GCA_035355475.1 Rhodoferax sp.
CTTGGGGAGCGACCGATCGCCGGTGGGAAGCCGGTCGTAAAGTCTTTGCCCCTAATGTTGAGCCGCACCTCTTCGGCTTCTGCGGCGATGTCGTCTTGCCGGCACTGATCATCGGCCAGATTGTTAGCGCCATCGATGCTGGAATCCTCTTTAGCGCCGCTGCTCCCGCCGGAGAACGGCACGAAGCGGTACTTAAGGCTGTTTTGAGGGGCCTTGCCGCCGCCGTGTCGGCGCCCACACTGGATTTTACAATTCACCATCTACAGCGCGAGCGTGTCTGGCCGGAAACATGCTTCCGGGCGTGGAGCATCGTCTACGATCCTCGCCTGCGTACCTGCACATCGCGGGAGGTGGCTATCCCGCTTACCACCAGAGTGGTCGAGTCATTTGGGTCGGGACGGAAAGCAGCGCAAGCACATCACGATCTCTGGCAGGGCACGGAGGCAGTAGGGCGCAGCAGGGCAATCCTTGCATCGTTCTGCGACTCCATCAGGTCTGGCGAGGATCCTCTCTCAGGCGGCCCGCCGCAGCTCGCTGCCCTTTACACAAACGGCCCACCTGTCCAGATCGGCATGTTTGTCGACGGGCGTAGATACCTGAATGGGCTGGAGATAGATCTGGCGCCTAACCTAACTAACGCCGAATGGCGCGACTGCCTGGGTCAAGAAGTCAATCCGGAGACTGGAGGAGTGGCGCAGGGTGCCCGCCGCTTTGCGCGTCCTAACATTCTGGCAAAGACCTGATTCTGGCGTCGTTCGAATACCGTAGCTCGGCCACTACCCGACATAAGATTTCATGTTTCATAAACATACATTCGCACGGAGCACTATTTTGAGTTGGCCGCGTGTCGTTAGCCACACACAGCAAGATTTCGCAGTTCCATTGATGTCGGCTATCAGGCGCTGATTTCGACAACCGCTACGTCAGGTTTGGGTCGGGTGCTGCCAGATAGGCGACGCCCTGCGATCGACTGCTGATGGTGGGTGGTGGCGGGTGCAGCGATCCTTGAAATCGACGCCACATTGCTGACGGTCAGAACCCCAGATGAATGTCGCTTCTGGAGTAGAAATTTCGAGCAGACCTATGTCAGGAACTGCTGCATGCAGGTCTTAAACTTGCTCCGTACCCGCACGTCAAATCACCCTGCATGTCACCCTTGCGGCTTCACCACAGGCCCAACAACGCCTTCCAGGTTTGAAACAACGGCCTTACGGTACTCTGAGACGTAAAAATCAACCGCACTTTCCTGATTTTCTGCAGCACCATTGTTGGACAAAAAATTGAAGGCGTTGTAGCGGCCTGCAGCAAACAGTATGGCGGCACTGACTTCACCATCCTGACCTCCTTCGGCTAATTGATTGGCGAGATCGATGAACTTGTCTACGAGCGTGAGGAATTCGGGTGGGTATGCCATAGTGGTCTTTCGTTACCTGTGGTTGCTTCGTTGACTATAGCGCGACCATCTTTGCTAGCCCGTCGCTTGAGATTGATCTGTCACATCAGTTGTGAGACGCTCTACTGATTTATGGCAACAGCTGATCGTAAAAATCATTCACCATTCAAAACTAACGCGACAGGCGGCAATCCATGGAAAAAGCCAATTTACTCTGCAACATTTCGGCGGACTTGCCACAAGAGCTTGTTCAAATCATCGTAGCTACTCCTGATATGAAAATCGAGCGTATCGTTTCCAAGGGCCATCAATCGCCCCCTGACTCTTGGTATGACCAGGTACAAAACGAGTGGGTCTTACTGGTCAAAGGGGAAGCATGTCTGCAATTCCCGGATCATTCGCTTCACCTGAAGACTGGCGACTACGTCAACATTCCCGCGCATCAAAAACACAGGGTTGAATGGACAAGCCCTGACGAAGAAACTGTCTGGCTCGCCATTTTCTACTGATTGCCTTGAAGCAGGATATTGGCATGCTTTCCAGGAATCACGCCCTTGCCACCGGCATATCCTCCCAGCGCGTCGTGTAGCCCGGTGTCCGTCTCTCCTGCTTCATGGTCCAGACCCGTTTGTCACCCGCCAGCCCGGCGCTGGCCATCAGCACCGTGCCCCGACCGTAACGGTCATTGATCCCATCCAGGGCTGACATCAACTGGCTTCGGTCTTTGGTGTCATCCGCTTCCAGATCCAGCTCCCCTTGCTGCACAGTGTCGCTTTGCAGGTTCAGCATCATCACCCCCGCCTTGGCGTAGTTGAAGCCAGGTTGGTAGATGGCCTTGAGCCCAGCCAGCGCAGCCTGGATGATCACCGCGGTATCGGCACTGGGGCGACGCAGTGGCACTGTGGTGGATCGGCTGTACTGAGGGTCTTTGCGAAAAGGGCTGGTGCGGATGAACACCAGCACCTGGCTGGTAGTGCTGCTCTGCTTGCGTAGCTTCTGGGCAGCCCGGCTGGCAAACTCGGTCACGGCTTCGCCCAAGTCTTTGAGTTCCGTCACGGGATGTCCGAACGACCGTGTGCAGGCAATCTCTTGCTTGGGTGCTGGCGCATGATCCAGGTCGATACATGGCATGCCCTGCAACTCGCGCACCGTGCGCTCCAGCATCACCGACCAGCGCCGTTTCACCATTGCGGGGTCAAGCTTCACCAGGTCCAGCACGGTGTGGATGCCAGCTTGGGTGAGTTGCTTGGTGATCTGCCGGCCCACACCCCAGACTTCATTGACCGGCGTAGCGGCCAGCACTGTGGTCAGTTCATCTGATGTTAGTGTCGCCAGGTCACAGACCTGTGCCAGTTGGGCTGGGTAGCTGCCCGGCTTGCGTTCGGCCGTCTTGGCCACATGGTTAGCCAGCTTGGCCAGGGTTTTGGTGGAGCCGATGCCGATACCGCATGGGATGCCGACCCATTGCAGGATGCGTGACCGTATCTTGTGGCTGCGCTCAACCAGGTCACCACGCACGCCGGTCAGGTCGATGAAGGACTCGTCGATGGAGTAAATCTCTTGTGTCATCCCTAGACCGGCTGCCAGGCTCATCATGCGGTCGCTCAGGTCACCATACAAAGCAAAGTTGGCCGACAGGGCCACCAGGCCGTCAGACTCCGCCATGTGCCGAATCTGGAACCATGGCGCCCCCATCTTGATGCCAAGCGCTTTGGCTTCATTGGACCTGGCAATGGCGCAGCCATCGTTGTTGCTGAGCACCACCACAGGCCGGCCGTTGAGGCTGGGCCTGAAAACCCGTTCGCAGCTCACAAAGAAATTGTTGCCATCCACCAGCGCGTACATGCCGCCACCTCAGACTGGAAACTGTTTGATGCTGCTGGTCACCACGCCCCAGATTTCAATGGTCTGGCCTTCCTTGGGCACGATGTCGGGAAAGGTCGGGTTAGCTGCCTTGAGCTTGATGCGGCCCTGGCGCTGGTACAACTGCTTGACGGTGAAGTCACCGTCCACGATGGCGACGACGATGTGGTTGTTACGGGGCTTGATAGCTCGGTCCACCACCAGGATGTCATTGTCAAAAATGCCCGCCTCGACCATGGAATGCCCGCTGGCGCGCAGGAAGTAGGTGGCCTGAGCATGGGTGACCAACATCTGCGTCAGGTCGATGCGCCTGGCACCGAGGTCCTCTGCCGGGGACGGGAAGCCAGCGCACACCCGGTTGCGGATGAGCAAGGCCAGCAACGGTGCATCGGAGATAGGGACGGGTTGACTGGCTAACGCGATACTGTTCATTTGTACAGTATATTGCAGGGCGCCAAAATCATAAACACTGCTTTTCTTTTAAGCAGGAGCCGGGGCCACAATCCGGGCATGAGCACACACCAACCCTACCTCAGCGAAACCGAAGCGCCAACCCGTGCCGAGGTCGATGCCCTTCAGGGCCTGACCTTGCTTGAATTTGGCACCGACTGGTGCGGTCATTGTCGCGCCGCCCAGCCTGCAATGGCTGAGGCGCTGTCAAAGCACCCGCAGTGGCGCCATCTCAAGGTCGAAGACGGCTCAGGCCGCCCGTTTGGGCGCAGCTAACATCCTTGAATGTGCAGCCACTATCAAGCCCTCAAAGACCGTGAACGCTATCAACGCCGTTTTGGCGTCACACCACAGCCCGACCTGGGTAAATCAGATATGTGGCCGGGGTACATGGGTAGCTTCATCCGCCGCCACCCCCACGCAGACATAGGTGATGAGGCCGTGCCAGAGCGGGAGTCATTGACCGGCCTGTTCGGCTTGGTGCCTCACTGGTCACAAGACACGAAGATTACCCGCCACACCTACAACGCCAGAAGTGAGACCGTGGCAGAAAAGCCGAGCTTTCGGGATGCCTGGCGCAAGGCTCAGCACTGCATCATTCCGGCAGAGGCTTTTTATGAGCCTGACTGGCGAAGTGGCAAGGCCGTGCCAACACGCATAGCCGGTTCCGACGGTGAACCGTTGGGTATCGCTGGTCTGTGGTCAAGCTGGAAGTCGCCCAAGGGCGAGATCATCTACAGCTACACGATGCTGACCATCAATGCTGATGCGCACCCGCTGATGCGGATGTTTCACAAACCAACTGATGAGAAGCGCATGGTGGTGATCCTGCCACCAGAGCGCTACCAGGAATGGTTGGAAGCTCCGGCAGATCTCAGCATGGCGTTCATGCGACTGTGCCCTGCGGACTCATTGCTGGCCTCCCAGCCGATCTCAACAGTCACACCACTTTTTCAATGAAAAGCACTTCCGTTATCATTTCTCCCGGGCTCTAAATCCCCCTCGTTTTACCTCCCTGAACGAGGCCCGCAAGGGTTATCCCGGTCTTCGTGCCGGGTTTTTTTTTGGAGTTGCTATAGCCTTTGATATGGACCTTTTCAGCACACCATAACGGAACCAACTTTTCATCGTTTGGACATTTCCACGCAATCAACCGAAGGAAATGTCTTCAAATCTTGAACGAGTTTCTGTATGGGTTCACTCCTTTGAAATTTTGACGGGTCCAAAATATCGGGAATCAAAGCTATTCGGGTGTTCTCCAGCAACCCAAATCTCCCCTTGTCTAAGGCTAAAAGATCCGCGCAGAT
>DAOQRI010000238.1:0-4995 GCA_035355475.1 Rhodoferax sp.
AAATGAAACAACCATGACCACCACTGCCTTTGCCACCCTGCCTGCGCCGCCCTATTACGCGGTCATTTTTTCCTCGCTGCGTACCCAGACGGGCACAGACGACTACGCCCACATGGCCGAACGCATGGTCGAGCTGGCCCAGCAGCAGCCGGGCTACCTGGGCGCGGAGAGCACGCGTGGCGCAGATGGTTTTGGCATCACCGTGTCGTACTGGGCCAGCCTGGGGGCGATTGCCCACTGGCGCGCCGACGCCGAGCACCGTGTCGCACAGGAAACCGGCAAGGCACAATGGTATGAACACTACGAACTGCGCGTAGCCCTGGTCGAAAAAGCCTACGGCAAACGCACCGGACACTCTCGTTAAACAAGGACTGACATGAACCAAACCCACTGGACCATGGCGCGCCGCGCCGCCAAGATGAACCCCTCGGTGATCCGCGAGATCCTGAAAGTGACCGAGAAGCCCGGCATCATCAGCTTTGCGGGTGGCCTGCCCTCCAGCAAGACTTTTCCGGTGGCCGAGTTCACCGCCGCCTGCACCCAGGTGCTGACCAGCGAGCCGCAGGCCGCTCTGCAGTACGCCGCCAGCGAAGGCTTTGCTCCGCTGCGCCAGATGGTGGCTGACCGGCTACCTTGGGACGTGAACCCTGACCAGGTCCTCATCACCACCGGCTCACAACAGGGCCTGGACCTGGTAGCCAAGATTTTGATCGACGCCGACAGCCGCGTGCTGGTCGAGACCCCCACCTACCTGGGCGCCCTGCAGGCCTTCACGCCCATGGAGCCCTTGATCGAAAGTGTGGCCAGTGACGATGAGGGCATCGACATCAGCGACCTGACTGCCAAGGTGGGCAGCGGTGCCAGCAAGGCGCGTTTTCTCTACGTGCTGCCCAATTTTCAGAACCCCACCGGGCGCACCATGAGTGAGGCGCGCCGCGCTGCGCTGGTGGCCAAAGCCGCCGAGCTGGACCTGCCGCTGATCGAAGACAACCCCTATGGCGACCTGTGGTTTGACACGCCGCCACCGGCGCCGCTCACATCCCGCAACCCCGATGGCTGCATCTACCTGGGCTCGTTCTCCAAGGTGCTGGCACCGGGCCTGCGCCTGGGCTTCATCGTGGCACCCAAGGCGGTGTACCCCAAACTACTGCAGGCCAAGCAGGCTGCCGATCTGCACAGCCCGGGCTTCAACCAGCGCATGATCACCGAAGTGATGAAGGATGGCTTTCTGGACCGCCACATTCCCACCATCCGCGCGCTGTACAAAGGCCAGCGCGACGCCATGCTGGCCGCATTGAAGAAAGACATGCCCGCCGACGTGACCTGGAACTCGCCCGATGGCGGCATGTTCCTGTGGGCACAGTTGCCCGAGGGCATGAACGCACAGGAACTGCTGCCTCTGGCCGTGGACAAGGGTGTGGCCTTTGTACCCGGTGCAGCCTTCTACAACGACCACGGCGACCCGCGCACCATGCGCCTGTCGTTCGTGACGCCCGATGGCGACGAAATTCGCAAAGGCGTGGCCGCGCTGGCAGCGGCTATTGCAGAGCACCGAAAGGCTTAGAGGTGTCGCACACCGTCCATCTATGGGGGCGCTTCAGCTCCCTCAACGTGCGCAAAGTAGTATGGACCGCCCAGGAGCTGGGCATCCCGTTTCAGCGCACCGATGCGGGCATGGCCTTTGGCATCACCACCACGCGCGAGTACCAGCGCAAGAACCCCAATGCGCTGGTGCCGCTGATGGAAGACGGCGACTTTGTGCTGTGGGAATCCAACGTCATCGTGCGTTACTTGTGCGCGCGCTACGGCAAGGCCCAATGCCTGTACCCGGACGACCTGACGGCGCGCTTTGATGCCGAGCGCTGGATGGACTGGCAGCAGACCACCTTCAACGCCGCCGGTGGACCGGCCTTTTTGCACCTGGTGCGCACTGCGCCAGAGGCCCGCATACCAGCCCTGATTCAGGCATCGGTCGACAAGACCGAACCCCTGCTGAAGATGCTGGACGCGCACTTGGCCCAAAGGCCCTATCTGGGTGGCGAAGCCTTTGGCATGGCCGACGTCCCCTTGGGCTGCGAAATGCACCGCTGGTGGGGCATGCGCACCACACAGTTTGAAGCCGTGGGCGTGCAGCGACAGGAGATACAAGCCTTCCCCCACCTGCACCGCTGGTATGGGCAGCTTCAACAGCGCCCCGCCGCACGCGGTGTGCTGGACCTGGCCCTTTCCTGAATCCCGCACCGAACCCCACACTTTGCCATGCAACAACGCCCTTTCAAACAAGTCGACGTCTTCACAGACACACCGTACTTCGGCAACCCGCTGGCTGTGGTGCTGGATGGCACGGGTCTGAGTGACGAGCAGATGCAGCGCTTTGCCCGTTGGACCAATCTGTCAGAGACCACTTTTGTGCTGCCGCCCACAGAAGCCGGGCACCAGGGCGGAGCCGACTACCGGGTGCGCATCTTCACACCCGGTGCCGAATTGCCCTTTGCCGGGCACCCCACCCTGGGCACTTGCCACGCCTGGCTGCAAGCCGGTGGAACACCCCGTGCCAAAGGGCTGGCCGTGCAGGAGTGCGGTGTCGGGCTGGTGCAGATTCGCAACGAAGGGAGCCGCCTGGCCTTTGCCGCACCGCCCCTCAAACGCAGTGCGCCCAGCCCGGCGCAGTTGGCCCAGATTGCGCAAGCCCTGGGTTTGAAGGCGCCGCAAATCCTTGCCGCCCAGTTGCTGGACAACGGACCGGTGTGGCTGGGGTTGTTGCTGGAAAGTGTGCAGACCGTACTGGCACTCGACCCGGATCACCTGGCGCTCAAAAACCTGGGGATCAAGGTGGGGATCGTGGCGGTAGAAGCCACAGCGCCCGCTCCCGCGTTGATTGCACGTTCCAACCGCGAGGCGCGGGCCTTTGGCAACACAAGTGCGGTGTCTGCCTCACCGGCCGATGACGAGCCCACGGTGGAAGTCCGCGCCTTTGCAGCACCAGTGGGCATCATCGAAGACCCGGTTACCGGCAGCCTGAATGCCAGCCTGGCCCAGTGGCTGATGGCGGATGGCTACGCGCCGACCACGTACACCGCCAGCCAGGGCACCTGCCTGGACCGCGCCGGGCGCGTGCAACTGCACCGCGATGCCAGCGCTCAGGTCTGGGTGGGTGGCGATTCGGTCACCTGCGTGGACGGCGAGGTTTCGCTATGAACCTGCCCACCCTGCACGACATCGAAGACGCCGCCCAAGTCATCTACCGCGAATTTGCCGCCACACCGCAATACCGCTGGGGCCAGCTCAGCGCCAAGCTCGGCGCCACCTGCTGGGTGAAGCATGAGAACCACACGCCGGTGGGCGCCTTCAAGATCCGTGGCGGCCTGACCTATTTTGACCAGTTGGCGCGCCATGGGGCGCTGCCCGCCGAGGTGATCAGCGCCACGCGCGGCAACCACGGCCAGAGCATTGGTTGGGCGGCGCGCGCCCATGGCGTGCCCTGCACCATCGTCGTACCGCACGGCAACTCGACCGAGAAGAACGCCGCCATGCGTGCGCTGGGTGTGGCACTCATTGAGCACGGAGCCGACTTCCAGGAGAGCCGGGAGTTTGCGGTCCAACTGGCAGCGCAGCGCGGCGCCCACATGGTGCCCAGCTTCCACGTAAACCTTTTGCGCGGCGTGGCCACCTACTGGTGGGAACTGTTCAAGGCGGTGCCCGATCTGGACGTGGTGTACGTGCCCATTGGCCAGGGCTCGGGCGCCTGTTCGGCCATCGCCGCCAAACTGGCGCTGGGTCATCAGGCGCGCGTCGTCGGCGTGGTCAGCGCACACGCCACCACCTATGCCGATTCACTGGCCGCAGGCCATGTGGTGGAGGCGCCCGTGACCACCCTGCTGGCCGACGGCATGGCCTGCCGTGTGGCGGATACCGAGGCACTGGCCATCATGCAAGGACATATCGACCACGTCGTCCAGGTGACCGATGCCGAAATTGCCCAGGCCATGCGTGACATCTTTGCCTGCACCCACAACGTGGCTGAAGGTGCGGGTGCCGCAGCTTATGCAGCAGCCCTGCAGGAACGCGACCAATTGGCCGGAAAAACAGTGGGACTGGCGCTCAGCGGCGGCAACGTGGACAGTGCCATGTTCGCCGATGTGCTACGACTTTTGTAGCTACTTACGCAGTATCGACGGGGGCTAGAGCCTGATATTGCACCAAAAAAAACCTGGCAAGCAACAGCCTGCACGACACGGATCAAAACAAGGTAGTTGGCCCATGTTGCGACGGCAAACTCTCCATGACGGGGTGCCCCGGCGTCCCCACCACCTGAATTGCGCCACTGGCCACCCACTGCGCCAGCGGCTGTCGGGCCGCCTCACGCAGCGCAACGTCTGATTCAGCCGTGGCCTCTACCAGGCCGAGCCAACCATTGCGACCATGGTGTTTGACGGCATACAGGGCCTGGTCGGCCAGGTCCACCACAGTCGGCCACTCCAGCGCATTCGGCCAGACTGGCGCCAGCGGGAAGGCGGCAAAACCGACCGAACAGGTCTTGAACAACCGCGTGCCATCACCCAACACAAAAGGCGTGTCGGCCACTGCCGCGCGCACGCGTTCGGCAAGCTCTGGCGCTTGCTGGCGCGACGTGGTCCGCGCGACGATCAGGAACTCCTCGCCGCCCCAGCGCACCAGGTAATCGGCCTGGCGGAAGGCCAGTTGAAGGCGTTGTCGCATCTGCACCAGCACGGCGTCACCGGCAGCATGGCCATGCTGGTCATTGACCTGTTTGAAGAAGTCAATGTCAAGGAGGAAGAACACGATGTCCGCACCTTCGGCCAGCGGTGTTCCGTGCTGGCGGTGCTCTTCGTGGCTTCGCAAAGCCTGAGTGATCTCCGCGTCCAGGTATTGGGTCAAAAAACGACGGTTGTGCAGCCCAGTGAGCGGATCGATCAGACTGCTGGCCTCCAGCGCGATCGACTTGATCTGCAGTTCGCGCGACAGGCTCTCCAG
>DAOQRI010000239.1:0-4994 GCA_035355475.1 Rhodoferax sp.
TGTCCCGCAAGAAGCCCAAGTTCGGCAAGCGCGTGAACATTCCCGTGCAAACCCATGGCATTGACCCCAATCTGGTGGATGAGCGCGCCATCAACGTGGTGCGAACCTTGCACGACGCTGGCTTTGAAGCCTATGTGGTGGGGGGCGCTGTGCGCGACCTGCTGGTGGGCCTGCGTCCCAAAGACTTTGACGTGGCCACCAACGCGACGCCCGAGCAGGTCAAAGGCCTGTTTCGCCGAGCATTCATCATTGGCAGGCGATTTCGCATCGTCCACGTGGTCTATGGCCGTGGGCGTGAGCATGAGGTGATCGAGGTATCCACTTTTCGCGCCTACCTGGACAACGCCGCTGCCGAGCAGGTGGCGGGCAACGAGAAGACCAGCCGCAGCGAGCTGGCCGGCATGAAGCACGCGGTGGACTCCACGGGCCGGGTGCTGCGCGACAACGTGTGGGGCCCGCAGGAAGAAGATGCGGTGCGCCGCGACTTCACCATCAACGCGATGTACTACGACCCGCAAACGCAGGTGGTGGTGGATTACCACAATGGCTTCAAGGATGTGAAGAACCGTGTCATCCGCATGATCGGTGACCCGGCAACACGGTACCGCGAAGACCCGGTGCGCATCATCCGTGCGGTTCGTTTTGCAGCCAAGCTCAGCGCGCTGGGGTTTGAACTGGAAAAGAAGACCGCAGCCCCCCTGGTTAAGTCTCAGGATCTGCTGGCCGACGTGCCGCAGAGCCGCCTGTTTGACGAAATGCTCAAGTTGCTGCAAACCGGCCACGCCCTTGCGTCCATTGAGCAACTGAAGAAACTGGGCATGGCACGCGGCATTTACCCTTTGCTCGACGTCGTGGTGGAGCGCGCAGACCAGCCTTTTGTTAACGCCGCCCTGAAAGACACCGACCGCCGAGTGGGAGAAGGCAAACCCGTGGCGCCGAGCTTCCTGCTGGCATGCGTTTTGTGGGCCGATGTGCGGGATGGCTGGGCGCGCCGATTGGAGCAGCACCAGCACGCCCACCCCGCCTTGATGGATGCGATTGATGATGTGTTTCACGCCCGTATAGGCGATGTATCCGGCGGCGGCAAGCTGGCCAGCGACATGCGCGAGATCTGGGTCATGCAGCCGCGTTTTGAGAAGCGTGTGGGCAGCACGCCGTTTGGACTGGTGGAGCAGGCGCGCTTTCGGGCGGCCTTTGATTTCATGCGCCTGCGTGCCGACATTGGTGAGGTGGAAGAGGTGCTGGCCGACTGGTGGCAGGAATTCAGCATGGCTGATGACAACCTGCGCCAGGATCTGGTGGATCAGGTGCGCGAAGAACAGCAAAAACGCAAGCATGCGCCGCGTGTGCACCGAGTGCCCAGAGCGGACGCTGCAGCGCCTGCCACAGCGACAGCCAATCGGGCGGATTCGACGGGAGACGCGGTAGAGCCTGCTGCGGGTGACGCCGCCGCTCCGCGCAAACGCCGTCGGCGCCGTCGTCCGGGTGGTGGCTCCTCTGGTGGCGCGGCGGGCGATGGCGGGGGCAATCCCAACAACTGAGACTGCCATGCGCCAGCCAGTTACCGCTTACCTCGGCCTGGGGGCCAATTTGGGGGATGCGCGTGGCGCGCTGGATTCCGCCCTGCACCAGTTGGGGCAAGCCTCCGGTATCCTAGTGACGGCCAGATCGGCCTACTACCGCACAGCACCGGTTGAATCCAGCGGCCCGGATTACATCAACGCGGTCGCCCAGGTGGTGACGCAATTGACTGCGCCGCAGTTGCTCAGTTGCCTGCATGCAATCGAGACCCAAGCGGGGCGCGCGCGACCGTATCGCAATGCACCGCGAACGCTGGATCTGGACATTCTGTTGTACGGCGAAGGGCGCATTGTCAGCCCGGCCTTGACCATTCCACACCCGCGCATGGGCCTGCGCGCGTTTGTGCTGGTTCCATTGGCCGAGATTGCGCCCCAGTGCGTGGCGCCGGCACAGCTTCATGGTGTCAGGGAGCAGGCGATTGAACAGATCCCCTAGTCCTGGAAGCGGCTCTAGCAGCGGCACGGTGCGCGCCCCGCAACCCACGCTTGCCGGTGACCTGTGGGGTGGCCTGGCGGCAATGCTGGTTGCGCTGCCGTCGGCCATTGCATTCGGCGTGGCCATCGTCGCACCCTTGGGTGGGTCTCTGGGGGCTCAGGGCGCCGTTGCCGGCATTCTGGGTGCTACCGCCTTGGGATTGGTTGCCCCGCTGGCGGGTGACCGCACGCGGCTGATTACAGCGCCTTGCGCGCCCGCCGCCGCCGTTTTGTCGGCATTGGCCGCAGGCTTTGCACAGGGGGGCATGCCGGCCGAGAAGGCGCTGCTGCTGTTGGGCCTGATTGGCCTATTTGCCGGACTGATTCAGATTGCGCTGGGCCTGGCGGGCATAGGCAAGCTGATCAAATTCATTCCGTTTCCGGTGGTCAGCGGCTACCTCAGTGGTGTGGGGTTGATCATCATTGGCAGCCAGATTCCCAAATTTTTGGGTGTGCCCGGTGCGGGAGGCTTGGTGGACGCACTGGCGCACCCGTCGCTGTGGGTTTGGCAAAGTGCCGTGGTCGGGGCGGTGGTGATAGCGGCCATGGTGTGGATGCCCTACCTGACCAAAGTCGTGCCAGCCACCATTCTTGCCTTGGTGTGCGGTGCCGCCTGCTATGGCGTTTTGGGATGGTTTGACCCGGGTTTGCTGGTGCTTCAGCACAACCCGTTACTGGTCGGTCCCTTGACGGACGGTGGTGTGGACCTGATGGATACATTGGGTATTCGCTTACCGGGCATGGATGTCTTTTCAGGCTCTGACCTGTTGCAAGTTGCAGTGCCGGCGCTGACGCTGGCGGTGCTGCTGTCGATTGATACGCTCAAAACCTGCCTGGTCATTGATGCAATGACCAACACCAGCCACGATGCGAATCGCGAGCTGATTGGTCAGGGCGTGGGCAACATGGCGTCGTCACTGGTCGGCGGCATACCGGGTGCGGGCACCATGGGTGCATCGTTGATCAATATTTCCAGTGGCGGTACCACGCGCGTGTCGGGGTTTGTGACCGGCGTTGCGTCACTGACGGCGCTGGTTTTTCTCGCGCCCTTGATTGCCTGGGTTCCGGTCGCTGGACTGGCAGGCATTTTGATCGTTACCGGGTTTCGCATGATTGACCGGCATAGCCTGACATTCTTTTTCACGCCAGCCACACGCCTGGATTTTTTGGTCATTGTTTCGGTCATCCTGGTGGCCATTTTTGGCAATTTGATTGCGGCCTCGGGTGTGGGTGTGGCGCTGGCCATTTTGCTCTTCATCCGGGAGCAGACACGCAGTTCGGTGGTGCGCAAGCGCACAGAAGGATCCGCGATTTTTGCGCGGCGCCACACAAATGCGGATTCGTCGAATTGGTCTGATTCACGCGCCAATGACTCGGTGGTATTCGAACTGCAGGGCAGCCTGTTTTTTGGTACGGCCAGCCAGTTGCATGCAGCGCTGGAGCCGGAAACGGGCTCGCGCAAATACGTCATCCTGAGCATGCGCCGGGTTCAGTCACTGGATGTCACAGCGACGCATGTTCTGGAGCAAATCAAGGACCAGTTGGAAAAGAACGACGGTTACCTGGTGTTCTGCGACATTCCCAAAGACCTGCCCAGTGGCCTGAAGATGAAGCGGTATCTGAAGGATACGGGCGTCGTGCGGCCCAGCAACAAGGCGTTTGCCTTTCGACAACTGGAAGACGCCCTTCAATGGGTGGAGTCGCGCGAACGGCCACAAAACCCCGAACACGAACCGATGGCAACCGTATCCGTCGATTTGTCAGCGATGCCGATCCTGGTGCATGCCAGTGTGCAGGATATGGATGCGTTGCAGGTATTGGCGCAGAAACGCACGCTGCACGCCGGCAAGAAGCTTTTCAAGCACGGTGGCGGTGACGACGCGCTCTATCTGCTTCGCAGCGGGCTGGTACAAGTTGCCATTGCCGTGCAAAGGAAAAGCGACTTTGAACTTGCGCAGGTGGGGCCGGGCGAGGTGCTTTGCAGCAGCGGTTTTCTGCGATGTGAGTCACCGGCGCTGGAGGCCACTGCGGTCACGGATGTGGAGGTCTATGTGATTGCGCGCGCGGCATTGGATGCACTGGCCATTGAACACGGAGCGGTCGCCACCACGCTGTTGGCAGGGGCCGCGCGCAGCGTGACCCTGCATTTGTCACGTGCAATGGAAAATCTGATGGCATCTCGCGTGCAGTAGTGCTATTCTGCGCTGAAGCAACTGCTGCATTGTCAAAACACGTCTACGGAGTGCTGAACCATGGGATTTGATCGACTGAAAATTGCCACCAAGCTGTGGCTGTTTATTGTCATTATCTTGACGCTGTTGACTACCATTGCGGGCGTAGGGTTGGCGCGCAGTGCAAGCATTCTGGCTGAAGGACGTGCACAGCAGCAGTTGGCCTACAAAATGGTGCAAGTGGCAACCCGGTGGAGCGGACTGACCGAGACCAATGCCACGCGCAATCACGCCATCATTGTCAGCACCGAGCCTGCGATTTCTGCTGCGTTCAAGGACGCTATTACGGCGACGAGCAATGAAATTACCGAGATGCAAAAGCAGCTGGATGCATTGCCGTTGACCGATGCGGATAAGGCGCAGTTGGCAAAAATTTCTGAATTGCGCAAGAGCGTGATTGCGCTGCGTGAAAAGGCGCGCGCGGCCAGAACGGATGGCAAAGCTGATGAAGCATTGCAAATTCTCAACACCCAGTATCTGCCTGCAATGGCGGCCTATATTGGAGGGCAAAAAGAGCTGGTCAAAATGCAGGAGCAGCGCGTGATCGATGTGGGCACCGATACTGAGAATCGGCGCCAGAACAACAGCTATGGAATATTGGCCGGTCTTGTCTTGATCGTGGCCCTCATTTCAGTGGGCACATTCTGGCTGGTCCACTCGATCCGTGATCCGCTGGACCAGGCCAATGAACTTGCCGCACGCATTGCCC
>DAOQRI010000240.1:0-4988 GCA_035355475.1 Rhodoferax sp.
CTTTTTGGTGGCGATATGGAAATACCGTCCGCTGTGAACGCTGTGGGTGCAACACTGCGCAGTCACAACAACCAGCGTCTGGCATGGAAGCTGATGCTGGTCGCTGTTTTTTTCGCGGGCTTTGGGTTTGCGCTGGTTCCCCTCTACGACGTATTCTGTCAGTTGACGGGATTCAACGGGCGCACCAATGCGGTGGCGCACGTGGTGAGCAAGAATACGCAAGTCGACACCACGCGGTGGGTCAATGTTGAGTTTTTGAGCCACACCATGCCGGGCGTTGATCTTGAACTGGCGCCCGAGCAGTTTTCGATGCGCGTACACCCGGGCGAAGTGATCCACACCAATTACGTCGTTAAGAATCGCGGCAATGATGTATTTGTAGGCCAGGCGGTTCCCAGTATCACGCCAGCTGTGGCGGCGCCGTATTTCCAGAAGATTGAATGTTTCTGCTTTAGTCAGCAGACATTTCAGCCCGGAGAGAGTCGCACCATGCCCGTGGTCTTTGTGGTAGACCCCGAGATGACCCGACAGCTTGGCACCGTAACGCTTTCGTACACTTTTTTTGAAGCGCCCAAGCCCCGGGTGTGAATTGAGTTCAATTGACAGGTAGAAGGAATCAGCTATGACCGAAACGCACACGCCGCAAGCCAAGGGGCATTATTTTGTCCCGGCAGTCGCCAATTACTCTACCTACCTGTCGGCAGGCATTTTCTTGTTGGCACTGGGCTTTATTTTTCGCCTCAATGGCTCGCCACCCGGACTCTGGAGCATGTTGCTGGGCACCGCCCTCATCCTGTATGTGGTAATTGGCTGGTTTGGTGAAGTCATTAGCGAAAACACCCGTGGCATTTATACGCTTTGGGAGGACCGTTCGTACCGCATAGGCATGGTGTGGTTCATCTTCTCCGAAGTCATGTTCTTTGCTTGCTTCTTTGGGGTGCTCTTTTATATTCGCAGAATTGCCCTGCCGGAACTCGGTAGCTATGAGCAAAGTCTGACGCCTTTCGCAGGCTTCACCGGCGCCTGGCCCAGCAGCGGTCCTCTGGGCGAAGCGTTTACGCCCATGGGTGCCTGGGGAATCCCGGCACTCAACACGTTATTGTTGCTCACATCTGGCGCGACTTTGACTTGGGCGCATTGGGGACTTATCAAGAACAAACGCAGTCAGTTGAATCTGGGACTGGCACTCACAGTGGCGTTGGGTGCCACCTTCATGGGGTTTCAGGCCTATGAATACATCCATGCCTACAGTGAACTGGGTCTGACGCTGGGCGCTGGCGTCTATGGCGCAACCTTCTTCATCCTGACCGGATTCCATGGCCTGCACGTGACGCTCGGAACGGTCATGCTGATGGTCATGCTCGGCCGCAGCATGAAAGGGCACTTTTCAGAGCACAACCACTTTGCCTTTGAGGCAGTAGCCTGGTACTGGCACTTTGTGGACGTGGTCTGGTTAATCGTTTTTGTCTTTGTCTACTGGTTGTAGACAGGCTCAGGCTAGGCGGGGTTACCGCAACCCGTGTTGCGGTATGACTCCAAAGTAGAACCCTGCCAGCAACAGCAAAAAGAGGCTGATCGATAGAGCGACCCGAACCGTCAGGGCGCGCACCATCTGGTTCTTTTCCTGTTCTTTGCGGAACAGCATTGCCAGTGCGCTGAAGAGACTTATCACTATGAGCGCTAGCACGGCGAGAATGAATATTTTTGTCAGCATGGCTTGGGCAATGAAGTGATTTCCAGCCGATTATGCAATTGAAGCAACACGATGCAAAAACTGCGCTTCGAGCCGCACCTGATTCCCACACTGGCCACCATTGCCGGCTTGGCGCTTTTCGTCAATCTGGGTCTGTGGCAAGCCGGCAAAGCGGAACGCCGCTCGGCTGAACTGGAGCAGTTTGGCGCGCGGGCCCGACTGGGGCCATTTGCCATCGGTGGTCAGCTGGTCGACCCAGTACAACTGCAGGACGCACCGGCAACGGTAAAGGGTGTGTACGAGACGCAGTTCCAGTTTTTTGTGGACAACCGCCAGGAAGATGGGCAGCCCGGTGTGCACGTGGTGACTCCCTTGAAGATCACAGGAAGCGAGACCCGGATATTGGTCAACCGTGGCTGGATCGGATGGGGGCAAAGCCGGGGTGCGTTACCCAAGATCAATACGCCTGATACCTTGGTGGAGGTGGCCGGTGTGGCTGCCGTTCCTGTCAACAAGCCTTTTTTCCTGATGCCGAACCCGCCGGAGCAACTGCCACGTTTGTGGAATCGGCTCGATATCGAGCGTTTTGCCCAGGAGTCGGCATTTGCCGTTCAACCGGTCGTCTTGCTGCAAACGGGTGCCGGTCACACCGATGGATTGATCCGCAAGTGGCCACCGCCTGAAGACCGCACCGCGCGGCACCAAAGCTACGCCTACCAGTGGTTTGGAATGGCCATTGCCCTTTTGATTTTTTATGGGTTTTCCAGCCTGCGTCCGGAGAAAAAGGAATGACCAACAAAATGCTGGACGGTGAGCCTCTGAACCTGACGGTGCATTCCCTGCCGATTGCCCAGGACACAGCCCAGGCGCAACGTGGTGTCGCCGGTGGACGCTGGAAGATGCTGGCGATCGTGATTCTGTGCTCGCTACCCGTTTTGGCTTCCTATCTGGCCTATTTTGTTGTACGGCCCAAAGGCCAAGCTTCTTTTGGCGAATTGATTGAACCGGTGCGTCCGATTGCTGAACAAAGCGGAGTCGGGTTGGATGGAAGTCCACGCACCCTCGCGTCTTTGAAGGGGCAATGGCTACTAGTCAGTGTAGGTAGCGGCGCGTGTGAATCGGACTGCCAGCAACGCCTTTTTCTACAGCGCCAATTGCGTGAAACTCTGGGCAAGGACAAGGAGAGGGTTGATTGGGTCTGGCTGGTCAACGATGCTGCACCGGTCGATCCAGCCATGCAAAAACCACTGGCAGATGCCATTGTGCTTCGGGTGGCGCAGACCACCCTCGACCAATGGCTATCCACGCCAACGGGGCGCAGCGCGTCTGACTTTTTGTTTGTGGTTGACCCGCTGGGCAACACCATGATGCGCTTTCCATCCCGCTTTGACGGTGCAGGTGCCGCCAGCGCGCGACGCGATCTGAGTCGATTGCTGCGTGCATCGGTGTCCTGGGACACACCCGGACGTTGAACCGCAAGACCATCCGTTCATGAGCGCACAACTGATCGACCTTTCCCCGCTGACACGGTTGGTGTTTCTGGGCGTGCTGTTTGCGTCCGGACCGCTGTTGTTGGTGTATCTGCGCAACCGCCGTTCGACTCCCTTGGGCCGATTGCATGCACTCACGGTGATGACTCTGTTCCTGACGTTCGATCTGGTGCTGTTTGGGGCTTTTACCCGGCTGACCGATAGCGGTCTGGGTTGCCCAGACTGGCCGGGTTGTTACGGCAGTGCCAGCCCATTGGGCGCGGGAATTTCCATCGAGGCAGCCCAGTTGTCGATGCCTGGCGGCCCGGTGACGCCGGGCAAGGCGTGGATAGAAATGGTACACCGCTATTTGGCGATGGGGGTCGGAGTGCTGATCACGGTGTTGGCCGTGGCTGCCTGGCTGGGCAGGAAAAGCCCTTTACGATCGCATGCGTCCCTTTCCTGGTGGCCCGCATTGACGCTGGTTTGGGTTTGCATCCAGGGAGCGTTTGGGGCCTTGACGGTCACGATGAAGCTTTTTCCAGCCATCGTCACTTTGCACTTGCTGGGCGGTTATGGCTTGTTGGCGTTGCTGACGGTTCAGACCGCCCAACTGGCCCCACACAACAACCGGCCTGACTTGGGGAGGATTCCCGATGGAATGCGCCGGTGGATCGCATGGGGCCTGGCTTTGCTGATGTTTCAGGCGGCATCCGGCGCCTGGGTCAGCACAAACTACGCGGTTCTGGCCTGCACGGGGTTCCCCACGTGCCAGGGAGCATGGTGGCCGTTGATGGACTTTGCCGGCGGTTTTGAAATCTGGCGCCCCCTCGGGTTGGGCGGGGATGGTGCACCCATCAGCTTCCAGGCATTGACCGCCATCCACTTTGTGCACCGGGTGTTGGCGGCTGTTACCTTGTTATGTCTAGGCGCCCTGACAGTGGCCCTCAGTCGCCACGTTCCCCAGAGCCAGCCTGTGCGGATCCTGGGCGCCCTGCTGTTGCTTCAATTGGCAACCGGGTTAAGCAACGTCGTGCTCGGGTGGCCATTGGTGGCAGCGGTTTTGCATACGGGTGGTGCCGGGGCCATGGTTGTGGTGATGGTTTGGTTGCTGGCTTCCACGCGGTCGCAAATCAGTGGGTTGCGTCCATTGTCTGGACCAGAAGGGATGGGAGCATGAATGGCACTTTGACGGCTTTGCCATCGGTTTTTCGGCAGTTCCACGCGCTAACCAAGCCACGGGTGATTCAACTGATTGTTTTTTGTGCCTTGATCGGAATGGTGTTGTCCGTGCCGGGTCTGCCCAGTCTGGCGCAGGTGGGGCTGGCAGCCATCGCGTGTCTGGGCATTTGGCTGGTGGCCGCAGCGGCCGCCGCGTTCAATTGCATTGTCGAGCAGGGGATTGACGCCAAGATGAAGCGCACCGCGTGGCGCCCGACGGCCCGAGGGGAACTGAGCAACACCCAAACCCTCGTCTTTTCGGCGGTTCTGTGTGCGGCGGGCTCCGCTTTGCTCTTTTTCTGGGTCAACCCGCTGACCATGTGGCTGACCTTTGCGACCTTTGTCGGCTACGCCGTGGTTTACACCGTCATCCTCAAGCCGCTGACACCGCAGAATATCGTAATAGGCGGGGCGTCCGGGGCCATGCCACCGGTGCTGGGTTGGGCAGCCATGACTGGCGATGTGGGTGCCGAAGCGCTGATACTTTTCCTGATCATTTTCCTGTGGACACCTCCTCACTTTTGGGCCTTGGCGCTGTACCGGGTGGAAGACTACCGCAAGTCGGGCCTTCCCATGCTGCCGGTTACGCATGGCAGCGAATTTAC
>DAOQRI010000241.1:0-4981 GCA_035355475.1 Rhodoferax sp.
CGGGGTCACCATGCGGGCCCAAAAGATGGCCGAGCTGGTGGTTCACGGAAGCGCCCGCCATTCATGGTTCGATGACGTGCTCTCTCTGGAACCAGAAAATGCGCCGCCGGTGACCGCCACTGAGGTGGCGCACGCCCGTGAAGCCCGTCGCAGACTGGGCGCAGATTTGCCATACGTAGAGGCGCGAATTCCATCGAGCAGCGCGCTGCTGCCGGCGGCGGAAATTGAAAAACTGCACAACGTGTTGGTGAGCATTCGAGAAATCGAAGAGGCTGAGGCCAAAGGCGGCCTGCTATCGTTGCGCGCAACGACTCAAGAAGTGTTGGACGACGCCCGCAAGCTGTTGACGGCAGTCGAGACAGCGGTGGCACTGGCCCAAGAGCTTGAGCACACGGGTGAGGTCTGGACGTTCGAGCTGCGCAAAAAATGCCGGCAAAGTGATTTTGTTAGCGAGCGCAAGGCGCTTGAGGCGCTCTTCAATGAGATTGAGGTATTGATTCAGGCGCGGGCGACCTTTCTGATTCGACCGGTAGAAGTTGCTGAATCAGCAATTGGACTTGTTAAATTCCGGGAGGCGTTGACCAGAGGCAGCGAGACTGGAAAGCCATTTGGCATGTTTGCATTCGGTGCTGGTGATGTTAAAGACCAGGTACAGGGGGTGAAGGTGGCCGGGCTGGCGCCTTCAAGTGCAGACGATTGGAAACATGTTCTGGAGTACATCAAGTTGCACGACCGTGTCCTGTCGTTCAGCACCCGCTGGAACCAGTTTGCACAATTGCTTTCAATACCCGTGGTCAGCGGTGGTGTGCAGGCCCTTCGGAACATTGAGCAAATCACGGTAGCGGCCAGAAAAGCCCATTTGTTGGCAACAAGCCACGACGTGCAATTGCCGGCTATGGCGGAGCGGGTCTTCAACAAGCCGCCTGTGGCACAGATTCACGGTACATCCGCGGATTTGCTCAAGGTGAAGGAGCATTTGCGTGCGCATCTCACCCGGGCCGACTTGGCCCGCGCAGCCACGATGCTTGCCACGCTCCAAGAGAAATTGGCTGGGACATCAGGTGCGGTGTCGGATGACCTACGAGCTTTCGTGGTTACTGCGTTGGGCAATCGTGAACTGCCTGCTGAGAGGGTTGTTGCCCGGTATGCCGAGCTAGTTAATGAAATTCGGCGTATCGAGGCACTTGTGGGGGACATTCAGACTGTCATCAAAATTTCCGGCGCGTTTGAGCTTGCTGGTGCCGAAAAACTTGCTGCACGTATGTCACACACGCCCCTTGGGTCATCGGGAGAGGACTCCGTATTGCCAATTTCGTGGCGGGATGCTTGGAACTGGGCGCGCGTTAAAGCGCACCTAGAAAAGATTGAAGCCCGTGATGAATTGTTGACTCTGGCAAGCCGCCGCCGGGACCTTGAGGTGGGTCTCGCCAAGCTATACGAAAACATGGTCTCGGTGTCCGCCTGGCTCGCGACCAAGACTGGTGCATCACCCAAAGTGCTGTCGGCACTGGAAACCTACAAAACCGCGATTCGAAGGATTGGTCAAGGTACGGGCCCGAATGCCACCAGGCACAGGCGCGACGCACAGAAGGCAATGCAGGATGCTCAGGGGGCGGTGCCGTGCTGGATTATGAGCCACAACAAGGTGTCAGAAACCCTGCCGGCCACTCTTGGGAGCTTTGATTTGGTGGTGGTAGACGAGGCCAGCCAGTCCGATCTTTGGGCGCTGCCGGCCGTTTTGCGCGGCAAGAAGATTTTGGTCGTTGGCGACGACAAGCAGGTGTCGCCCGATGGAGGATTCATTGCCGCGACACACATTCAGACGCTAAAGAACCGGTTCCTTGCCGACCAGCCCTACGCAGCGGTGCTGACACCAGAAAAATCCCTGTACGACATTGCATCAACGGTATTTGCAGCACAGAAGGTCATGCTGCGCGAGCATTTCCGGTGTGTGCCGGCCATCATCGCCTACAGCAACCAGTTTTACGACGGTTTCATGCTGCCTCTGCGCATCCCCAAGGAATCAGAGCGCATCGACCCGCCACTAGTCGACATCTACGTCCCCTCTGGTTACCGGGACAAAAAGGACATCAATCGGCCCGAGGCAGAGGCCATCGCAGACGAAATAGAAGCCATCCTGCAGAACAAGAAATTCGCAAAGCGGACCCTGGGCGTTGTGTCTTTGCTGGGGCCTGACCAAGCCAAGCACATTGACACCGTGGTGCGAACCCGGTGCGATGCGGCAGAGCTGATGCGCCGAAAATTTGAATGTGGCGATGCTAGGGTGTTCCAGGGAAGTGAGAGGGACATCATGTTCTTGTCGATGGTGGTGGACCCCCAAGCCTCCAGGGCCCTTTCTGGGAACACGGCGGAACAGCGATTCAACGTCGCCGGTAGCCGGGCGCGGGACCGTATGTACCTGGTGCGCTCAGTTCAGTCGTCGGACTTGTCACATCTGGATTTGCGAGCAGGTTTACTTTCACACTTCAGCAAACCCATGGAGGGGAGCTACGAGGAAAACAAGAACCTCATCGGACTATGCGAATCAGGTTTTGAGAAACAGGTGTACTCGGCCCTAGTTGATAAGGGGTTCCGAGTGATTCCGCAGGTGAAGGCAGGGTCGTTCCGCATAGACATGGTGGTTGAGGGCGAGCGCGATGCGCGGCTGGCCATCGAGTGTGATGGCGATGAATTTCATGGACCGGACCGGTGGGCAGCGGACATGAGTCGTCAGCGGGTCCTTGAGCGCGCCGGCTGGACCTTCTGGAGGTGCTTTGCGTCCACTTGGTCTTTGCGGCAGGACGAAGTGCTTGATGAACTCCTACAGCGACTTTGCGCCATGGGTATTGAGCCGTTGGGCACACTTGAAAAGATTCCATCCTTGGTCGAACAGCGCACGTGGGTTCCAAAGTCGCAAGTAAGTGCCGAGACCGGAGATTTGGTGGTCAGCGCCTTGGAGGCTGCAATCAAAGAGGCCGGTGCGTGATTTCAGGGCGACGGCCGGAGGGTGACGCTGTCGGTGCAATGTCGGGCTTCTGTCGTGTTCTTTTTGGGTCGAAAACTGAATACTTGCTTCATCAATAACCCACCTGATGGAGCCCTCAATGACTACTGCTGAACATACCAAGTCCCCCCGCATGCCAACGCTGCAAGAGTTGGCTTTTTGCATCAAGCTCTTTCGTGAGCTGCGCAAATGGTCCCAGGAGCAGCTTGCTGATATTTCGGGACTGACCGCACGGACTATTCAAAGAGTGGAAAAGGGTGAGGCTTCTGCACCCGATACTCGCCGCGCTTTGGCTCGGGCCTTTGGCCTTGAGGACATAGATGCCTTTAACAAGCCAATCAGTATTCCGGACGCGGAAGAACAAAAGGCCCAGCAAGAGCAGCTTGCTCGAGACTGCATAACGCTAAAAGCACTTCTGCTGCACACGGGAAAGGAGCTCGCTAGGCTGGCTGATGTCACTGTGCTGGACTCTTTCTCCCAGGCAGTTGACCTGCCCAGGGCCGCTGACGAGCATTACGCTGCTCTCGTGGACTACTACCGGGAATATCGCGATTGCAAGGAGCTGTATGCTGAGTCGGAAAAATTCGATGTATACGATGCGTTCGACGCGCATATATCCGCGCTTAAGACCATGGGCTTTTCCCTTTGCTATGCCACCCGTAAGGTCGCGTTCAAAAGTGAACCCGGTGTCCCACCACTTACCGCTGAGGCTCTTCATGTGGTGGCCTGCCATCGTGGCCAGGAACTGACTGAGTTCGCTGTCCCAAAATCCATGAGACTCGGGTAAGCCAAGGGCAGTAAACAGTGGCGGTGAACTTTTGCTACGCACTTCGCAGAACAGTAAGAAGTTTGAGTGCTTTGGTCAGGTGACATCCGTCATCGTGTTTGCAAGCGAACCCATATCCACGCGGGTCCATCTTGACCTCACTCCATATTGCCGATTTCCGCACACTCCAATATACTGTATGCATGCAAGGGCTATCCATTTAGCTCCACAGCGTATTGACTACCGGACTCGCGCCCTGACGGGTGTTGGTTGTCACGAATGTTGGCATATGTGGCGGGTGCTGCTAAGACGGATTGCGTCATCAGTCGATAGAAGAGCAGCCCCCTTGAACGCGATGTCCGTCGGTTGAATCTGAAGGTGAATTCATCAAGGTAGTAGTCTACGTGTCGAGGATCAACTGCGCCCTGATGAGTGCCAAGAAACCAGCGCTTTAGCAATGCTGCGATGCGGTGAACTCCGGGCAACGGCTCATGAGCCGGAACCTTGGACCCGAGCATGACATGAGGATCGTGCTTAAGGCTATGGTGAACAAGTAGTGCCAAAGCGCTTGGCCCATTGCAAGCAGAGGCAGTTTTCATTTTTCAGCCGGTTTGACACCGCTTTTTGGCCGTAAGGCTCTGTTTTGCGGGCGCTTTGCCCTTGTTTCTCGCTTCATGGACGCACCTGTGCCATCAGCCTTTGACGTCCGAGGTAAATGTTGGCCAGTGCCAATACGGTGAACGCCCGTGTGGCATTTTTTTGCAGACCGCGGTATCGCACCTTGCCAAATCCCCAGAGACGCTTCACCACACCAAAGACATGCTCCACGCGTGAACGGATTTTTGACTTGTTGCGGTTCTTGGCTCGTACAGCTTCGTCAACGATTCCGGCGTAGCGGATACGCTGGTTGGTAAAGTCTTTGGCGCTGGGTGCCTTGCTGGCAATCAGATCCTTCTGACTGGCATAGGCAGAGTCTCCATAGACGCGCTGCTCGCCGCCATGCAGCAGGTCAGGCAGAGGATGCTTGTCATGCACGTTGGCCGCTGTCACCACAGCGCTGTGGGCCAGTCCGCTTTGGCTATCCACACCTATGTGCAATTTCATTCCGAAATACCATTGCTGACCCTTGCGGGTCTAGTGCATCTCGGGGTCGCGTGCCTTGTCTGCATTCTTGGTAGAGCTGGGCGCTCCAATGATGGTGGCGTCCACGA
>DAOQRI010000242.1:0-4978 GCA_035355475.1 Rhodoferax sp.
CGCCGCATCCAGGCGGCTGCGGTTGTGATAAACCACCTGCATGCCAAAGCCCAGCGCAGCACGCCGCGCAATGGCCTGCCCAATGCGCCCCATGCCAATGATGCCCAGAGTGCTGCCATGCACTTCGGCGCCGGAAAACATCTGGTAGTTCCAGCGCGTCCACTTGCCAGCGCGCAGAAAATGCTCGCTCTCGGTAACCCGCCGTGCCGTAGCCATCAGCAACGCAAAGCCAAAGTCGGCCGTCGTTTCGGTCAGCACATCGGGTGCGTTGGTGCCCAGCACACCGGCGGCCGACATGGCCTCAAGGTCAAAATTGTTATAGCCCACCGTCATGTTGGCGCAGATCTTGAGCTGCGGGCATTGGGCCAAAAGCTCTGCGTGAATGCGCTCCAGGCCAAAGGTCAATGCGCCGGTCTTGTCCTGCAGGCGCCGGGCAATTTCTTCGGCATTCCAGTCGTCGTCCGCAGTGTTGGACTCCACGTCAAAGTGCTCTGACAAACGCTGCGCCACCTCCGGGAAAATGTCCCGAGTGACCAAAATACGGGGGCGTTGCTCTGGAGCAGACATAGTGAATTCTCAGGTAGGGGATGCGATGTCGAACACCTGGCGCAGGTAGGCCAGGTACTTCTCGTCTTCGCACATGTTCTTGGACGGCGTGTCCGACAGTTTGGCAACAGGCTGCCCGTTGCAATGCACCATCTTGATGACAACTTGCAGCGGCTCGTAGCCCAAGTCATTGGTGAGGTTGGTGCCGATGCCGAACGCCAGCTGACAGCGGCCCTTGAACTGCTGGTACAGCTCGATGGTTCGCGGCACGGTCAACCCGTCGCTGAAGATCAGCGTCTTGGTGCGTGGGTCAACGCGGTTGTGCGTGTAGTGGGTCAGCATGCGCTCGCCCCACTCAAACGGATCGCCGCTGTCGTGGCGGGCGCCGTCAAACAGCTTGCAAAAATACAGGTCAAAGTCGCGCAGGAAGGCGCTCATGCCATATACGTCGGACAGGGCGATACCCAGGTCGCCCCGGTATTCACGCGCCCAGGATTCAAAGGCAAAAATCTGGCTGTCGCGCAGGCGCGGCCCCAGTGCCTGCGTGGCCTGCAGGTATTCATGCGCCATGGTGCCCAACGGTGTGAGGCCCAGACGCATGGCGGCCAGCGTGTTGCTGGTGCCGGCCAGCTGGCCCGGTGCACCTGCATTCTTGCCCGGGCTTTGCACCGTGCCCAGACGCGCCACCAGCACGCGCAGCACCTCGTCGTGCCAGGCGCGGGAGAAGCGGCGTCGGGTGCCGTAGTCGGCGATCTTCAGATCCGACAGACCTTCTGCGCGCAGCTGGTTGATCTTGACATCCAGGCGCTTGCGCCCCTCCAGAAAATCGGGCACGGGCTGTGTGTTGCGGAAGTAAACCTCGTTGACGATGGCCAGCACTGGTATCTCAAACAGGATGGTGTGCAACCAGGGGCCAATGATGACGATCTCGATCTCGCCACTGGGCTTGGCAGTGACAGTGATGTATTTTTCGTTGAGCTTGAACAGGCCCAGAAAGTCGACAAAGTCACTTTTGATGAAGCGCAGCGAGCGCAAATACATCAGCTCGCTATCCTGAAAGTGCAGGCTGCACAGCTGGCTGATTTCTTCGCGGATGTCACTGGCATGCGCTGCCAGGTCCACGCCGGGGGTGCGGCATTTGAAGCGGTACTCCACCTGCGCACCGGGAAACTGGTGCAGCACCGCCTGCATCATGGTGAACTTGTAGAGGTCGGTGTCCAGAAGGCTGGTAATGATCATGGTCTATGCGTCAAGCGGGGTCTGCGCGGTCAGTGTAATCACCCGGTCTGCGCGGGCAGTCAAGACCCCATTTTGCTCCGCCACCAGCATGGCAATGCCTTGCGCCTTCAGGCTGAGCAGGGCATCTCGGATAGATTCCACCAGCACCGGTGAAATCCCCTCGCAGGGCTCATCGAGTAGCAGCAGGCTGGGGCCTGCCATCAGGGTGCGGGCAATGGCGAGCATTTGCTGCTCGCCCCCGCTCATATGGGCCGCGCTGCGACCCAGCATGCCTTTGAGCGCGGGGAAGAGTTGCAACACCTGCTCTTGGCGCTGTGCCAAGGCCGATGCACTGCCCCGGCGCGCGGCGATCAGCAAGTTCTCGCGCACGGTCAATGCAGTAAAAAGTCGCCGGTCTTCGGGCACATAACCCAACCCGCGCAAGGCGCGCTGGTGGCTTGGCAGCTCCAGCATACTCTCGCTTTGATAGCGCACTACGCCCTCTACACGAGGACCAATGCCTACAATCGCTTGTAGCAAGGTGGATTTCCCTGCTCCGTTCAGGCCCTGCAATACCACCAGTTCGCCAAGGCCCACAGTCAGCGATACGCCGAACAGCGCTTGAGCCTGACCGTACCAGGCACGCAGGTCACGTATTTCAAGCATGGCCGGGCCTTTCCCACCACTGACCCAGGTAGCGCTGGCGCACGGTCGCATCACGGGCAATTTCGTCGGGACTACCCTGCGCAGCCAGTGTGCCGTCGATGAGCACCAGCACGCGGTCGGCCACGCCAAACACGGCGTCCATGTTGTGCTCGGTGTACAGCACGGCCATGCCCGGTCGCCCAGATTGGGGTCGTGTGAGCGATTTCACCAAGGCCATCAGCGCTGAGCGCTCGCTAGCGGCCAGGCCAGCCGCCGGCTCATCCAGCAACAGCAAACCGGTGGCGTGCCCAGCCAGGGCCATGGCCAGCTCAAGCCGCTTTTTGGCGCCATAGGGCAAGTCCTGTGCTTGCGCGCGCGACAGCTCCTGCAGCCCCACCTGCTCCAACAGCGCCAGGGCTGATTCAGTGTCGCCAGAATCCAATACGTTATAGGCCCCCAGCCCCCGTGGATATTGCATCAGCAGCTGCACATTTTGTAGCACGGTCAATGCTTCAAAGGTCTGCGCCACCTGGAAAGTACGGGCGATGCCGCGCTGTAGACGTTGGGCGGGCCGCAGGGAATCGATGCGCTTGCCGTTCCACAGCACCTGCCCGGCGGTCAGCGAATGTTGCCCGGCGATACAAGCAAAGGTGGTGGACTTGCCCGCGCCATTCGGTCCAATCAATGCCACACACTCTTCGGGCGCCACCGTAAACGTGACGCCGTTCACGGCCTGGACGCCATCAAAGTGTTTAACCAAACCCTGAACCTGCAAGCTCACGGGCGCACTCCCTGAGCGCCCAGCCGTGCCGGGCGCAGCAGCGTAGCCCAATCCAGCCCCAGCAACCCCGACGGTGCAGCCACCATGATGACCATCACCAGCAGGCCCAGCGCACCCCGCCAGTAGTCAAAGCCACGCCCCAATTCAGCAGCGGCCCACACCAGAATGCTGGCCCCGGCCAGCGTGCCCCACAGTTGGTGCACCCCACCCAGCAAAATGACCAGCAGCGCGTCGACCGATGTAGCCACTGCCGCTACGGACGGAAACACCGCGCCCTGGTGAGCCGCAAACAAACCACCCGCCAGACCCGCCAGCGTGGCGCTTTCCACATAAATGCGGTACTTGATCCACTGCACCGGCAAGCCACTGGCAGCCGCGCGCTGGGGCGCATCACGTATCGCCTGCAGGGCAGCGCCCAGCGTCGAGCGGCTCAGCCGCCCCAGCGCCGCAATGCTGAGCAATGCAAGCCCCACCAACATGAAAAAGAATAATGGCCGCGTGTCGGTTGAAATCAACTGCAGCCCAATCACGCCGTTGTCACCGCCGGTCAACCCAACCCATTGGCTGGCGGTAGCCCATACCACCTGGGCCAGTGCCAGCGACAGCATGGCCAGGTACACCCCTGCACTGCGCACCAGCACACCACCCAACGTGGCCGCCACGCCCACCGCCGCCGCACAACCGACAGCCAGCGCGCCCGGCAGAGTGAAACCCCAAACCGTGTGGGCCAGTGCTGCGCCGTAGGCACCCAACGCAAAGAACGCTGCATGCCCAAAGCTGACCAGGCCACCGAGCGCCATCATGGCCTGCAGGCTGACACCTAGCATCACCAGGATCAATGCATCACTGGCCAGAGACTGCCAATAGTCCCCCGCCCACCATGCCAGGGCCGCCAGCACGATCACCGCGGCAGCCACCAGCAGGAATCCGTTGCGGGTACCCGGAACCCGGTGGAATGTGTGAGCCACTTCCCTGGGGCCAGCGTCCAGTGCTTTGCCTAACAGCCCTTGTGGCCGCAGCGCCAACACCAGCGCCATGGTGACAAACACCAGAACCAGCGTGGCTTGTGGCATGAGGCTGATGCCAAACGCATGAACCAAGCCAATCAACAGGGCCGCCAGAAACGCGCCACCGATGCTGCCCAGCCCCCCTGTCACCACCACCACAAAGGTTTCCACCACCACGTTGGTATCCATCTGCAAGTGGGCCGGTTCACGCGGCAATTGCAGCGCGCCACCCAGGCCAGCCAGCGCACAACCCAGCACCACGGCGCCCATCATCAGCGGTGCGGAAGGGATACCCAGCGCCGCCAGCATGTCCCGGTCTTGTGTGGCGGCGCGCACCCGGGTGCCAAACGCGGTTCGGGTGAGCAGCAGGTGCAGCCCCAGCCACACCAAAGGCCCCAGCAGGATGGTGAAGACTTGGTATTGCGGAAAGAACTCGCCCCCCCACTCAATAGCGCCCTTGAGGCCGGGAAAGCGCGGTGCAAACACTTCATCCGGGCCAAACCCCCAGCGCATGGCATCGTGCAGGGCCAAACTCAAACCAAAGGTGGCCACCAACTGGTACAGCTCGGGCACGCCATACAACCTGCGCAAAAGGAAAAATTCCGCTGTAGCCCCCGCCAAAGCTGCACAAATCGCTCCCAAAGTAATAGCAAATGCATAAAGCCAGGCGCTTTCACCCCAGGATGGAAACCAGTTGACCAGCCAATGCGCGCTGAACAGTGCACCCAGCATGAAGAAGCTGCCGTGCGCAAAGTTGACGATGCGGGTTACGCCAAAGATC
>DAOQRI010000243.1:0-4959 GCA_035355475.1 Rhodoferax sp.
CCAGGGCGTGATCGCCATGCTGGTGGCCGGTGACGAACAGCAAAGCGTGCTGACCGCCACCCAAAACGGATATGGCAAACGCACGAGCATCACCGAATACACCCGCCACGGACGCGGAACCAAGGGCATGATCGCCATCCAGCAAAGCGAGCGCAACGGCAAGGTTGTCGCCGCAACCCTGGTCCATGTGGACGATGAAATCATGCTGATCACCGACAAGGGTGTGTTGGTTCGCACCCGGGTGAGCGAAATCCGCGAACTGGGTCGCGCGACACAGGGCGTCACGCTGATCGGTCTGGACGAAGGCTCCAAGCTCAGTGGCCTGCAGCGCATTGTGGAGAACGATGCCAATGCTGGTGCAGACGATGACAGCTCTGGAGCAGCAGACGGCCAAGGCGATACAGGCGACACCACAACACCATGATAGAACCGAGCGCGCCACTGCCCAGCCTGTCCGAATTGCGTGTGCAGATTGATGCGCTGGACCAGCAATTGCTCAGACTGCTCAATGACCGCGCCCTCGTGGCCGAAAAAGTTGGGGAAGTCAAAAAGCGCGAAGGCACCGCATTTTTCCGGCCGGACCGCGTTGCACAGGTCATCGACAAGATCCAGCAGGCCAATCCCGGCCCATTGAAAGACGCCCATGTAGCCGACATCTGGCGGGAAATCATGTCGGCCTGCCTGGCCCTCGAAGCGCCGCAGCGGGTAGCTGTTCTGGGACCGGCTGGCACCTTTTGCGAGCAGGCCGCCATTGAATTTTTTGGCGGTGCCGCCGACCTGATTTACTGCAGCAACTTTGACGAAGTATTCCATGCCACGGCTGCGGGCAGCGCCCAGTACGGTGTGGTCGGGGTGGAAAACTCGACCGAGGGCATGGTGACGCGCTCGCTCGATTTGTTCCTGCATTCGCCAACCCACGTCATTGGTGAAGTCACGCTGCTGGTACGCCACAATTTGCTGCGCCTGGAAAATTCGCTCGAAGGCATCGAGGTTGTGCTGGCGCACCCACTGGCTTTGGCGCAGTGCCAGGCATGGCTGACCAAGCACCTACCACACGCCGAACGCCGCCCGGTATCCAGCAACGCCGAAGGTGCCCGACTGGCCACGACCAACCCGGCTTGGGTCGGGCTGGCCAGTGAGCGCGCTGCAACCCAATTCGGTCTGCATATTGCGGCACACGCCATCCAGGACGAAGCCTACAACCGGACACGTTTCGCGGTGATCTGCCTGCCACAAACCGTGGGAACCCCGCCAGCGTCCGGCAAAGATTGCACCAGCCTCGTAGTGTCCGTGCCCAACAAGCCGGGTGCGGTGCATGACCTGCTGGTACCGCTTAAAACCCACGGTGTTTCCATGACGCGCTTTGAGTCGCGTCCTGCACGCACCGGCCAGTGGGAATATTACTTTTACATCGACCTGCAGGGCCACCCCTCGCAGCCCAATGTCGCGCTTGCGCTTCAGGAACTGCAGCGGCTTTGCGCCTTCTACAAAATTCTGGGTACCTACCCGGTGGCGGACTGATGCCATTCCTCAGGAATTCCTATGTTTGAACAACTCGGCTTGATCGGATGCGGCTTGATGGGAGGCTCGTTTGCGCTGGCCCTCAAACGTGCGGGACTGGTCAAGCGCGTGGTCGGCTACAGCAAGTCGCCCAGCACCACGGAGCGAGCGCGCTTGATGGGGGTGATTGATGTTGAAGCGCCCTCGGCCCTACTGGCTGTGTCGGGCGCCGACATCGTGTTGATCGCCGTACCGGTAGCCGCCACCGAAGCCACGTTCAAAGCCATCAAACACCTGGTGACCGACAAGATGCTGGTTATGGATGTAGGCTCTACCAAGCGCGACGTCATCGATGCAGGACGACGCGCCCTGCGCGAACATATCGGCTCGTTTGTACCCGCGCACCCTATCACTGGCAAGGAAGTCTCTGGCGTGGACAACGCCGACCCCGATCTGTATACCGGGCGCCAGGTCATCTTGACGCCGATTGAGCGCACACTGACCGTGCAACTGCAAAAAGCAGTGGACGTCTGGACGGCGTTGGGCTGCCGTGTCCTCAAAATGGCGCCGGAACAGCATGACGCAGCATTCGCCGCAGTCAGCCATTTGCCACACCTCATCGCGTTTGCGATGATCAACGGCATCTCTGGCCAGCCCCAGGGCAAAGACTACCTGTCACTGGCTGGCCCCGGCTTTCGCGACTTCACCCGCATCGCGGCGAGCGATCCCAAGGTATGGCGTGACATTCTGATTTCGAACCGGGAAGAGCTGCTAGCCCAATCCAAGATATTCCAGCGCAACCTGCATGCCCTGGAACTGATGATTTCCAGCGGCAACACCGAGGCACTGGAAGGGCTGCTGGAACAAGCCAGCATCACCCGCGGTACCTGGAGCATGACCTCCAAGCACAACACCTGATGTTCTCCACTGCATTTCTGGACCTTCCGCCGCTGGGCAACGCGTCGGGCACGGTCACGCTTCCCGGCTCCAAGAGTATCTCCAACCGCGTCTTGCTACTGGCCGCCCTGTGCGAAGGTACGACCACGATTCACGATCTGCTGGACTCCGACGACACGCGGGTGATGTTGGAAGCGCTCGCGGTTCTGGGGTGTGGCGTGCGGCGCGATGGGGCCAGCACCGTGCATATTGATGGGTTGGCCGGAAAACCCGTCACCACGCAAGCCCAACTGTTCCTGGGCAATGCTGGCACTGCCATGCGCCCCCTGACGGCGGCACTGGCAGTTATGGGTGGTGACTTCGAGCTCAGCGGCATTGCGCGCATGCATGAGCGCCCGATTGGGGACCTGGTAGATGCACTGCGTCAATTGGGCTGCCAGATCGACTACCTGCAAAACCAGGGGTTTCCTCCGCTGCGCATTGGCACTCCAACGCTCGCACTCGCGGAACCGATCAAGGTGCGCGGTGACGTATCCAGCCAGTTCCTGACGGCGTTGCTGATGGCTTTGCCCCTGGTTGCACGACATGACATCGTGATCGAGGTGGTCGGTGAACTGATTTCGCGCCCCTACATCGAGATTACGCTCAACCTGCTGGCGCGCTTTGGCGTGGCTGTGAAACGGGATGCTTGGCAGCGCTTTACCATTCCGGCCGGCTGCCAGTTGCGCTCACCTGGTGAAATTCATGTTGAGGCAGATGCATCATCTGCTAGCTATTTTATAGCGCTTGGCGCTATATCGATGGGGGCCGGAGCCCAAAACTCCATCAGAATTCTCGGTGTCGGCGCCGACTCCATCCAGGGTGATATCCGTTTCATGGATGCCGCACAACAAATGGGCGCGCGCATCATCAGCGGCCCGAACTGGCTGCAGGTATCACGTGGCAGCTGGCCGCTCAAGGCGATAGACCTCGACTGCAACCACATTCCTGATGCGGCCATGACGCTGGCCGTTATGGCGCTGTATGCCGATGGCACCACCACCTTGCGCAACATCGCCAGCTGGCGCGTCAAGGAAACCGACCGCATTGCTGCCATGGCCACCGAACTGCGCAAGCTGGGTGCCACCGTATTGGAAGGCACCGATTTCATCCAGGTCACACCACCGGCCAGCATCCAGGATTGGCGCGCTGCGTCCATCCACACCTATGACGACCACCGTGTCGCCATGTGTTTTTCTCTGGCGGCCTTCAACCCAGCGGCCATTGCGGTGCGCATCGAAGATCCCAAGTGCGTGGCCAAGACCTTTCCAGACTACTTTGAAGCGCTGTTTTCGGTCTGCCAAACGCCGGCCGATGCCATCCCTGTGGTCTGTGTAGACGGGCCCACCGCCTCGGGCAAAGGCACCCTGGCGGTTGAAGTGGCACGCAAACTGGGCTACCACTTTCTGGACTCCGGGTCGCTCTACCGCATCACCGCATTGGCGGCACAGCGCGCGGGCTTGCCGCTGGACGTCCAGGGTGAAGCATCCATTGCCGAACTGGTCAAATGCCTGGACATCCGGTTTATCAATGGGCAGATTCTGCTCAACGGTGACGATGTGACCGAAGCGATCCGCACCGAAGAGGCAGGCATGAATGCATCCCGGGTGTCGCCCCTGCCGCTGGTGCGCCAGGCGCTAGTAGAACTGCAACACCGTTTTCGGCAGTTGCCGGGCCTGGTTGCCGATGGGCGCGATATGGGCACGGTGATTTTCCCGGACGCGCAACTGAAGGTGTTTCTGACCGCAAGCGCCGAGCGCCGTGCAGATAGACGCTATAAACAGTTGATTTCAAAGGGAATTCCCGCTACACTCCCATCTCTTCGCGCGGACCTGGAGGCACGTGACGCCCGGGATTCTTCCCGAGCCGTTGCACCGCTCAGACCTGCAGAAGACGCCCAGTTGCTGGACAACTCGGATTTGACGGTTGAAGAATCGACAAATCTGGTGTTGGGCTGGTGGCAAGGCAAACGGCCTTTTTAAATCGATAACAAATCGTTTTTGAAGGCTGGTGACAGGTAGACAAAAGCGTCCGCTTTTGTCGGGTCCACACGACTCTCCTCGCGCAGCAAGCGCACCGGTTGTGTGGTTCAACAACTTAACCCCGCGGTTTTTTTACCGCAAACAAAATGTCAGAATCTTTCGCAGACCTATTTGAAGAGTCACAAAAACGCTCGGAAACCCGTATTGGCGAAGTTGTTACCGCTGAAGTCGTTCGCATCGAACACAACTTCGTCGTGGTCAATGCCGGCCTCAAGTCCGAAGCCTATGTTCCATTGTCCGAATTCAAAAGCGACAAGGGTGAGCTCGAAGTTCAAGTAGGTGAGTTTGTGTCCGTGGCCATCGTGGCGATGGAAAACGGCTACGGCGACACCATCGTCAGCCGCGACACTGCCAAGCGTCTTGCTTCCTGGATGTCCCTGGAGAAATCCCTGGAATCCGGCGAATTCGTCACCGGCACCACTTCCGGCAAGGTCAAGGGCGGCCTGACCGTTCTGGTCAACGGCATCCGTGCCTTCCTGCC
>DAOQRI010000244.1:0-4950 GCA_035355475.1 Rhodoferax sp.
GCTCCAGGTAGCCTGCCACCGTGGTGTTGCGGATGGAAAACACATCGGGCATGCAAATTTTCCAGCGTGTGGCTTGTTCGGGCTCGCTGGGCAGTCGGGCGCGAATGCTCAGGTCGGTCCACACAATGCGGCCATCGCGCAGCATGGCCTGCGCCACGCGGCTCACCAGGGCGTCATGCGCAGAGAGTGCCTGCCGGTTGGTATGAAAGGCCTGGGCCAGAAAGGCAATTCCGGCATCGGTCAGGCGCACCGTGTCGTGGCCACTAGGTTCCACCACTCGCTGCAACAAACCGGCAGCCAGCAACTCCACCTCCACGCTGTCCAGACTGGGCCAGCCAGCCGAACGGTAGACGTCGCGCAAGCGCCTGGCGTGTGTCCGCCCGATAGCGATGCCGTTGATGCTGGAGGTGTTGCGTGGGGTCACGTTCGTTAGCCTGTTCGGGTTGCCATTGTTCCACGGCCCGCGGGACGCGCGAAATGGCGAATTTGTGTGAACTACTGGCGCAAATTTTGTTGGAACTTCAGTAAGAAGCATCCGAAATGCCAAATAATGTTGGCGTAGAAAAAAAACAAGCTAACCCACAGGGCGAAATCCTAACCTTTGGCCAAGAGACAACAGCATGCGCAACAACCAGCCTGTCAATGATCAAGAATATGTGCTGACGGAAAGCCAGTCGCCCATCTCACGCACTGATCTCAACGGCAATATCACTTTCGTCAATGCCGACTTCATTGAGGCCAGCGGGTATTCGGAAGAAGAACTGATAGGCCAGCCGCACAACATGGTGCGCCACCCCAGCATGCCCGCCGAAGCGTTTGCCGACATGTGGTCGTATCTGAAGGCAGGTCGATCCTGGACCGGTATCGTCAAGAACCGCAGGAAAGATGGCGGTTACTACTGGGTTATGGCCAATGCCTCACCGATGCGGGAAAACGGGGTGGTGGTTGGCTATGCCTCGGTGCGCATGAAGCCGCCAAGTGGCTTGTTGGCCACGGTGCAAGGCGCCTACACCCACATCCAACAGGGCAACGCAAATCGTCTGACGATCGAGCGGGGTTGGCTGGTCCATGCAGGCGTCAAAGGCCTCTGGCAGCGCATATTGGGTATGCGCATCGCAGGCCGGATGAACGTGCTGATCGGCATGATGGTGCTGATGACGATTGTGGTCGGCTTGATCGGGCTCAAGGGGCTGCAATCGTCCAATGCGCAGGTTTCAGCGATGTACCGCGAAGGTGCGCAGGCCACGGCACTTTTGGACACCATTGCGCGTGCGCAGCAAGCCAGCCAGTTGCACATTGCCGACGCTTTGCTGAACACCAATCCTGCGAATGCGTCGGCCGTGATCGCATCCATTGAAAAAAATGATGCGCTGATTGAGCAGACCTGGAAGAGCTACCTGGCCATTGGTCACGAGGAAAACGAGAAGAAAGTGCAGCGAGCCTTTGAAGCCAAAAGAGCCAAATACCAGAGCGAAGGTGTAAGACCTGCGCTCGCGGCATTGAAAGGCAATGACTTTGACGCCCTGAAGAAGAACTATGCCGAGGTGTTGAAACCCCTCTTTACAGACCTGAGTGCCAACATTGACGAGCAAATTTCCACGCAGGATGTGAACTCCAAGCTGGCGCTGCAAGAGGCCGCGTCTGACTACCAATGGGTGCGGCTGGAGTCTCTGGCTGCAATTCTTGCTGGTGCAGGCCTGTCCATCTTTTGGGGATTGCGCCTGAGTCGCAGCATGGTCAGACCGATTCAACTGGCGGTTTCGGCCTCCAAGCAGATTGCCGTGGGTGCCCTGAACAACCATATCAAACCCAAGGGCCGCGACGAGACGGCCGAGTTGATGGCCGCCCTGTTTGCCATGCAGCGCAGTCTGGCATCCATGGCGCAGGGCGTGATGGGCAGCGCCCGCCTGATCAATGCCGAGTCAAGGGAAATCTCGGTGGGCAACCAGTCGCTGGCAGCACGAACCGAAGAGCAGGCCGAGTCCCTGCGCGAAGCTGCATCCGACATGAGCAATGTGTCTGCCAAAGTCCGCAAGAACGTCGAAAGCGCCGAACTGGCTAACCGGGTCGCCAAAGAGGCAGGCCAGGTCGCACTCAAGGGAGGCACCGCCATGGGCCTGATGGTGGGTACGATGGACTCCATCGCTGCCAGTTCCAACAAGATTACCGAGATCATTGGCGTCATCGACGGCATTGCGTTCCAAACCAATATCCTGGCGCTCAACGCCGCGGTGGAGGCGGCCCGAGCGGGCGAGCAAGGCAAGGGCTTTGCGGTGGTGGCCACCGAAGTGCGCAGCCTGGCCCAGCGCAGTGCCGCTGCGGCCAAGGAGATCAAGTCCCTGATAGAGGATTCCGTGCACCAGGTGGAAGGCGGACTGACGCGGGTGACCGACGCACGCGCCACCATCGATGCCACCATCAGCGCGGTCAAAAACCTGGAAACCATCGTGCAGGACATTGCCCATTCGTCCAACGAGCAGGGTGTCGCCATCGACCACGTCGCCCAGTTGGTGGCACAAATCGATGCAGCAACCCAGCAGAATGTGCCCATCGCTGCGCAAGCGGCAGCTTCTGCCCAGATTCTGGCATCCGAAAGCCGGAATTTGGAGCGTACGGCTGCAGTTTTTCGTTTGCCAGATTAGTAGTTCAATACGGCAATAACCCTTTTGGGATAAGCGCATAAAGCTATCATAGTGATAGCAATTAAGTGCGCTGCTAATCCGCTCAACGCTGCAGCGCGTTCTGCGTAATGCCCGCCAACGTACCCCGGGTGCTGATCAATTCGGGCTCCAGCATCACCTCGATCAGCGTGCCTTCCGGTCGGGCCAAGGCTGCCAGCAACTCACCTTCAAAGTCTGCACTGCGCCGGATGCACACCCCGGCGTAACCGTAGGCCCGGGCCAGCGCCGCAAAGTCGGGGTTCTGCAGGGCGGTACCCGCCACGCGCTGCGGGTATTCGCGCTCCTGGTGCATGCGGATGGTGCCGTACATCCCGTTGTTGAGCAGCAAGATGATGGTCTTGACACCGTATTGCACAGCGGTGGCCAGCTCCTGGCCGTTCATCAAAAAGTCGCCGTCGCCTGCGATGGTGAAGACCACCCTGCCCTTTCCTTCAGCGTCACCGCGGGTCTTGCTGGTGATGGCTGCGGCAATGCCGGCCGGCACGCCGTAGCCCATGGCACCGTTGGTGGGGGCCAGTTGGGTCTTGAAGCCCGACGCCAGGCCGGTATAGCGGTAAAAGCGGTGCAACCAGCTTGCAAAGTTGCCTGCACCGTTGGTTAGCACCGCGTCGGGAGGCAAATGCTTTTGCAGCGTGGTGATGACACTGTGCATATCGACCAAGCCCCGCTCGGTGTCAGCAGGTAAATCCTGGATCGTGCTGGCTTGCAAATTGGCCTGGTAATCGGCATTGCAGCCCTGCGTCCACGCATCCCAGGGCAGCGTCACAGGCGCAGCCAGCACTTCCAATGATCGGGCAGCCGCACGCATGCTGGCGTTGATAGCCAGATCGGCCTGGTAGACGCGGTTGAGCTCTTCGGCGCTGGGATGGATGTGCACCAGCGTCTGCTGGCTGCGCGGGGCTTGCAACAAGGTATAGCCACCGGTAGTCATCTCGCCCAGGCGTGGGCCAATCGCGATGACCAGGTCGCTCTGCGCGATGCGTCGGGACAGCGCCGGGTTGATGCCGATGCCCACGTCGCCGGCGTATTGCGGGTGGTGGTTGTCGAAGGTGTCCTGGAAGCGAAACGCATTACCCACCGGCAAGCGCCAATTTTCGGCAAAGCGTTGAAGCGCCTGCGAGGCTTGCGGCGTCCAGCCACCGCCACCAGCGATGACAAATGGCCGCTCTGATTTCAATAGCAGCTCACGCAAAGTCCGCAGGGACCCGGGGTCACTCCAGGCATCAGACGGCTCCGCGCGCGCCAACGGAACGGGCAAATTTCCGGTCACGGAATGCGGCTTGAGCGTTTGCACCAGCATGTCCTCGGGCAAGACCAGCACCACGGGGCCGGGCCGGCCATTCATGGCGGTAGCAAAAGCGCGGGCAATGTATTCAGGAATGCGCGCCGCTTCGTCAATGCGCTCTACCCGCTTGGCCATGCCCAACGTGCTGGGGCCAAACATGGCGCGGTAGTCCATTTCCTGAAACGCTTCGCGGTCGCGCTGGTCGCTGGCGACATCCCCGACCAGCAAGACCATGGGTGTGGAATCCTGAAAGGCAGTGTGCACGCCAATGCTGGCGTTGGTGGCACCCGGCGCGCGGGTCACAAAACAGATGCCTGGACGACCAGTGAGCTTACCGTGCGCCTCTGCCATAAAGGCGGCGCCGCCTTCTTGTCGGTTGATGATGAACTGAATCTGCTCGTGGTACAGGTGAAAACCGTCCAGCACGGCCAGATAGCTCTCGCCGGGCACACCAAATGCGTGGGTGACGCCTTGCGCGATCAGACACTGGACCAGCAGATGGCCGGCGATCTGAGGGGTAGGAAGAAGGTCGGAATTTGCAGTGTTGGAAGCAGTCATGGAGCTATTGTGCATGGACTGCTTTACCCATGGCGTAGCCCTGACTATGGCTGGTGTGGCCGCGCCCGGTGGTAACTGCCAGTGCCCTGGTGCAGCACTTTGTCAGAGCGCAACACGTCGCCGGGCTGGTAGCTTGGGCCGCTGTTCAGGCGCTCGTAGTAGGGCGCGAACTCTGTATTGGCAAGTGCCAGCAAATCCTGCAAATCGTCCAGCACAAAATAGACTTCCTGGAAGTCGTCAATGCGGTAGTTCGTGCGCATCACCCGCTCCAGATCAAACGCGATGCGGTTGGGCGAATCGCTTTGGATGGAAAACCGGCTTTCCGAGAAAGATGACGCGATGCCCGCACCATAGATGCGCAGCCCGTCTGCTTGTTGCACCAGACCAAATTCCACCGTGTACCAGTAAACGCGGGCCAGTTCGGTC
>DAOQRI010000245.1:0-4924 GCA_035355475.1 Rhodoferax sp.
TCTGGTCGTCGGTCAAAAGAATGACCGTCTTGCCCTGTTCTTCCAGCGCCGACAACCGGGCTTCCAATTCATTGGAGCAGCGACCTTGCTCATGAATCAGGCGGTGGTTACCTAAGTGGTACGCCTTGCCGCCCATCATTCCTTTTGTGCCTCGCCCGGGCAATGCTTCAAAACCCTGCACGTCTTGCAGGGGAATGCCATCACGCTTAGCAGCGTCGGCCAATGCGCGCGAAACCGGGTGATCCGAGCGCGCCGCCAGACTGGCAGCCAAACTGCGAACATCGGACTCACTCCAGCCATTCAACACCACGAAATCCGTTTGTGCAGGCTTGCCGTGCGTTATGGTGCCGGTTTTGTCTAACGCCAGCCATTTCAGCTTTCGGCCTTCTTCCAGATAGACGCCGCCCTTGACCAGGATACCTTGGCGTGCCGCCGCCGCAAGGCCGCTCACGATGGTGACCGGGGTAGAAATTACCAATGCACACGGGCAAGCAATCACCAGAAGAACCAAGGCCTTGTAGATCCAGGTGAACCAGTCGCCACCCAGCAGCAACGGCGGCAGGACAGCCACCGCCAGCGCAATGGCAAAGACCACAGGGGTGTAGACGCGTGCAAACTGATCGACGAACCGTTGCGTCGGTGCCCTGGCACCCTGTGCCTCCTCCACCGCGTGGATGATGCGTGCCAGGGTGCTGTCGCCCGCTGCTGCTGTTACCGTGTATTCAAACGAGCCCGATTCGTTGATCGTGCCGGCAAACACGGCATCACCTTCGGTTTTTTCCACCGGCAGGCTCTCGCCCGTGATCGGGGCCTGGTTGATGGTGGACCGCCCTCTGACGATGGTGCCGTCCAGCGCAATACGCTCACCCGGCTTGATGCGCACACGCGCGTTAACAGCAACCGACTTTGCCGCCACCTCCTGCCAGGTACCGTTGTCCTGCAAGACGGTCGCCCGTTCCGGGGTCAACTGCATCAGGCCTTTGATGGCGTTGCGCGCCCGGTCAAGCGACTTGGCCTCGATAAGCTCCGCAATCGTGAACAGCACCATCACCATGGCCGCTTCCGGCCACTGGCCCAGCAAGAACGCGCCTGTCACCGCAATGCTCATCAGGGCGTTGATGTTCAGATTGCCGTTGCGAATCGCAATCCAGCCCTTCTTGTAAGTGGTAATGCCGCAGAGAAGGACCGCCGCGACGGCCAGCACAGCAGCGACCCATGTGGGCATGCCAACCCAGTGCGCGGCCTCAGACCCGATAGCCGACACGCCTGCAAGTGCCAGCGGCCACCAAGGCTTGGCGGGGTCGGATGATGGTTCAGCAGTAGAGGCTGCTCCGCCAGCTATCTCGGGCGTGAAGCCCAACGAACGCACGGCCTCCAGAATGGGCTCTATGATTTTGGGGTCATGCGTCACGGTCAGCACGCGTTGCATCAAATTGAACTCCATGCCCGCCAAACCCGCCATGCCACCCAGTTTCTTGCGCAACAGCGCTTCTTCCGTAGGGCAGTCCATCTGCATGATGCGGATGGACGTTTGAATGTCGCCTTTGAGCACCTTGAGGCTGCCCAATTGAACCCGTGGCTGGGCTGCGCCGTCGCCGCAGCATGCCGTGGCACAACTTGCTACTGGCGCGGTAAGCATAGGGGCCGTACAGCAGGCATCTCCGTCATGGGCGTGTGCGTGCGGACCTTGACGATCGCGGTCATGGTCATGGTCATGGTCATGGTCATGGTCATTGTCGTGACCATGAGCGTCGTGTGCGTGGTGGGCTGACATCAGGTATTTCCAGATAAGTTGGCCCAATTACACAACCTGAAGTTACTATAGAGTCAAGGCATTTCCGGAACCCATCATGAAAATAGGTGAATTGGCGAACGTGGCGCAGTGCACGGTCGAGACGGTGCGCTATTACGAGAAGGAAGGCTTGCTTCCAGAGCCCGCACGCACGCCGGGCAATTTCCGGGTGTACGGACCTCGGCATCTGGAGCGTTTGCGCTTTATTCGCAACTGCCGCGCGCTGGACATGAGCCACGAAGAAATTCACACCCTGCTCGGCCTGGCCGACCAGCCCGCCGACGGCTGCGGCGCCATCAATGCGGTCTTCGATCAGCACATTGCCCATGTGGAAGCACGCATCCAGGAATTGCTGCACCTCAAGCAGCAATTGGGGGCCCTGCGTGAGCGATGCCAGATCGAACAGGCGGTTGACGCCTGCGGCATCTTGCATGGGCTGGCGGCTATGGAGACCGAAGCCAAGCCTGAACGCCATACCCACCTGGGTTAAGGAACGATCAGACCCATGAAGACACTGCATCGTGCCGCCTTGGCTGCGCTGGGATCATTGAGCTTCGATAGGATCTAGGATCGCTTGCAATACGAAGCGACTGACATCGCCACGTCACGTGGATGCCTTTGGATCTTCAACATGGACAATTAAGAGTGCACCACTCTCCGGCATTGACCGCCTTTATTTTGCTAGTGCGGAATGTCAGCTTCTAGACATTGATCTTGGAAATTGCAAAGGCCGATTTGGGTCGATCTACATCTAGGGCCAATTCCTATCTCTCCCCAATGTCCGGAGTGAGGCACTCAAAATGCTCTTTGAAACCATTACCAATCGAACTTGTGGCTCCGTGAAAACCTCACGGCAAGAGATCGGAGCCTTACATCGGTATCAACTACGCGGAATATCCCACGAGACAGCCGTAGGGTGCTGTTCTCGGTTTCGCGACCCCTTTACCTGACAGTAGGTCTTCCAGCGCAGCACGCACCAAGTTCTGTGATTTAAGAACGACTGATTCATCGACCGTTGGCTGTGTGTCGATGGCCCCTGCGTAGGCAATCAGTCCTGCGCTGTTGATGACAAACATGTGGGGGGTGTTGCGCGCTCCGTAGGCTTGGCCCATATGGCCTGTCGAATCCATCAACAAGGCAGTCGGCTGTGCCTTGCGCTCTCGATTGAACGCCAACGCCTTTTGAGGCGTAAGGTAGTCACCCCGTGCAGGATGGGTTGAGAGAACGGAAAGCCAGACAACGCCTCGCTCCTTGGCCCACCCCTGCAATTCCTGCATCTTTCCACTGGCGTACTGGGCGCGCACAAACGGGCACGACGGGCTCGTCCACTCCAGAACCACTATTTTTCCTTTGAATTCATCCAGGGTTCGACGTTTGCCAGTGGCGTCGTCTACAGCAAAAGGAGGTGCAGTCGTCTCCTGAGCCGCTGGGGTTGCATTGGCAAGGTGAGGCAGACTTATGGCAGCCAGGATGCTCATTGCCAACAAAGTTTCTCGGCGTTTCATGACACGCCTTTGGAACAGGCGCAGCCACCAGTGCCATTGCTGTCTGGGACGGAGCAAGCTGCGCCGCTTTGGGCTATTGCCGAGCGCTTACGGCGCTGCCATATGTACCATGAGCCAGCCCAAACAAGGCCGCCTAGGCTGACGACCACTGCAATGGCAGTTCCGGCGGGTCCCAGAAGAAATTGATCAACGGCCAGAAGCGACAACCCGGAAATCGACAACGTGCCAATGATAGGTATCGCCAGTGGAATCGCGCAACAGGCCGCGCATGCACCAGCCACACCCAACGCGGTCAGTCCTGCTTTTTTCATGGTTCATCCTTACAAGAAGTTTCGGGGCAATTCCCTTAAACTGCAATGTAAAACCTCAAGTAACTTGAGATGCAAGGAGTTTCGGTGAAAGACCTTCTTACGACTGGGCAAATAACGATTGGTGTGTTGGCACAGAGCACTGGTGTGAGCGTTTCCGCTATCCGGTATTACGAAGAAGTCGGCCTGATTTCAAAGGCCCACCGACGGCCAAGTGGACACCGGGTGTACGGGCCGGAAACACGCGAGGCGCTGGCGGTTATACGCAGTTGCCGGGAATTCGGATTTTCCATCGAGCAAGTGAAAGAACTCGTTTTGCTCTCCACAAACGCGCAACTCCCTTGTGACGAGACCCGCGCGATTGCCCAGACTCACCTCAACTCTGTCAAAGTGAAACTCGCGGAACTCCACCAGTTGGAGAGGAGTTTGACCAAATTCATTCAATCGTGCTCAGACACCTGCATTGGCGGGCCCGCCCCCCAATGCAACATCCTGGAAGACATTGGCTCAAGTAGCCCTCAACAAGTGGTAGCCAAGGGCTGTTGCTGAGTCGCTACTCAGTTCAGCCGAGTCGATCCGGTCTTCAGTGATTTGCGGGTTGCAAAACAATAACCGCCATGCCTGCCAGTGCGATGCCTGCTCCAGCGATGTCCCATCGCGTCAGCGCCATACCATCTACAAGATAGAGCCACGCCAAGGCTACGGCAATGTAGACGCCTCCGTAGGCAGCATATGTTCTGCCAGCCGCGCTTGGGTGGAGCGTCAACAACCATGCGAATAGTCCAAGTGATAAAGCTGCAGGAATCAACAGCCACGCTGTTTTGTCCTGCTTGAGAACGAGCCATGGCAAGTAGCACCCCACGATTTCAGCAATGGCAGTGGCTGCAAAGAGCAAAGTAATTTTTAAGAAGTCCACCATGTTTCAACCTGCAATGAAGGGTAGATCATATTAATTTCCCTGAAGTATTGGCCAAGTGGATGCCTGCATCGACGATTGGGTCTTCGGTGCTGTATCAATTGGGACTGGAATGTCGGCTTTCTATCGATGATTCAGAGAGGCACTTGGTCCGCTATGGGTCGCAATGCGGCTTAGGCCCGTGCCGGACATTCGCGACAGTTCAGTCGTTTACCGCTTCTGGGCGCAAATCGGAAGTTCAACCTGTCCACTGGATTCGGCCGGAACTGGAAGCGAGAGCCCAGCTAGGTACTGTTAGACCCGACCATCAGGTCTCTCCCGACGACTCGCTTTAGTATTCTTTCATGACATAGACCTAAGATTAGTCTCATTATCTAAGGTTAAAATCCACGAATCAAAACCC
>DAOQRI010000246.1:0-4894 GCA_035355475.1 Rhodoferax sp.
GATCTGCTGAAATGGCGCTGGGGCAACGCCCACACACTGACCCATGTGCACCCCCTGGGCATGCAAAAGCCCTTGGACAAAATCTTCAACGTCGGGCCGTTCAACGTGGCGGGCGGTCGCGAGACACCCAACAACATGAATGTCAACATGGGTCCTGGCCCCTGGCCGGTGAAGTCCGGCCCATCCACCCGGCGCGTGATCGACTTTGCGCGGCCGGACAAGTCCGTTGGCATCAACCCGGTAGGCCAAAGCGGCGTGCTGTTTGACAAACACTACGACGACCAGGCCGCCCTGTTCTCGGAGGGCCTGTACATGCAGCAGTACTTCAGTGCCGCCGACATCAAGGCCCACACCAAGTCCACTTTGACCCTTCGCCCCTAATACACCTTACCCGTCCCCGAAAATACGCTTCATGCCGTTTGAACAAGAACCACCCTACACCCACGGCCAGCCTGCGCGCACGGCCGTTCTGCTTTGCAATCTGGGCACGCCCGATGCCCCCACCCCGTCTGCGGTGCGCCGCTACCTGGGCGAATTCCTGAGTGACCACCGCGTGGTGGAGATTCCACGCCTGCTGTGGTGGCTCATCCTGCACGGCATCATCCTGCGCTTTCGCCCAGCCAAGTCGGCCGCCAAATACGCCAGTGTGTGGACACCCGAAGGCTCGCCGCTGAAGGTTTGGACCGAAAAGCAATCCAAGTTACTGCAAGGCTGGCTGGGCCAGCGCAACCACGTTGTCAAGGTGCGCTGGGCCATGCGCTATGGCAGCACCTCCATTGCGTCGCAGCTCGACGCCATGAAGGCTGACGGCGTCACCCGCGTGCTGGTGGTGCCCGCCTATCCGCAGTACAGCGCCACCACCACCGCCAGCGTGTTCGATGCGGTCTATGCCTGGGCCCAGCGTACCCGCGCCCTGCCCGAGCTGCGATTCGTCAACCACTACCACGACGACCGGGACTATATTTCGGCCCTCGCCGCCAGTATCCAGCGCTACTGGAAAAACCATGGTCGCCCCAACCAGCTGGTAATGAGCTTCCACGGCGTGCCCGCGCGCACGCTGGAGCTGGGCGACCCCTACCACTGCGAATGCATGAAAACTGCCCGCTTGCTGGCCGAGCACCTGGATATCGGCAAGACCGAATACAAAGTGACTTTCCAGTCGCGCCTGGGCCGCGCAAAGTGGCTGGAGCCCTATACCGAACCGACGCTGATCGCCATGGCCAAATCGGGCGTCAAACGGGTGGATGTGGTGTGCCCCGGCTTTACCAGCGACTGCCTGGAAACGCTGGAAGAAATCGACATGGAAGGCCGCGCCGCCTTCCTGCTGGCCGGTGGCAAGGCGTTTCACTACATTCCCTGCCTGAACGACGACCCGGAATGGATCACTGCACTGTGCAACATCAGCGAACGCCACCTGGGTGGATGGAACACGCAAAAGGTGCCCGATGCGCTGGCCATGATCGCTTCGCGCGAGGAAGCACTGGCCCTGGGAGCAAAACAATGACCACTGCCCTACTCATCATTGACGTGCAACAGGCGCTGTGCGCCGGCCAATGGGCCGTGTTTGAAGCGGCTCGAGTCATAGACCGCATCAACCAGGTCACTGCACTGGCACGCAGCACCGGTGCGCCGGTGGTCTACATACAGCACGAGGAGTCGGAGGGTCCCATGCAGTTCAACGAAGACGGTTGGCAGCTGGACCCGCGACTGAACGCACTGCCATCGGACCTGTACGTTCGTAAAACCGCGTGCGACTCCTTTCACAAGACCAATTTGCAGGCACTGCTGCAAGACCGGGGTGTCACCGAGCTGATTGCCTGCGGCCTGCAAAGCGAGTTTTGCGTCGACAGCACGGTACGGCGCGCGTTAGCCCTGGGCTACCCGGTCACCCTGGTCGCGGACGGTCACTCCACCATGGACAGCGGAAGTCTCACCGCCGCCCAGATTACGGCGCACCACAACACAACCCTTGCCAATATGCAGAGTTTTGGGCCGCGGGTGCTGGTAGTTCCCGCTGACCAGATGCGCATTGGGGCATGAACCCTACCCTGCTGTGCATCGCCCGCCACGGCGAGACCGACTGGAACAAGAGCGGCATCCTGCAGGGCTGGTTTGACATTCCCATCAATGACCTGGGGCGCAACCAGGCGCAGGCATTGGCAGCCAAACTGGCGAAAGCCAACTTTGACGCCATCTGGTCCAGCCCGCTCGCCCGGGCGCGTGAGACGGCTGAAATTGTGGCCGCAGCGCTGCAATTGCCGCCACCGGTTTGCCACGATGGCCTGAAGGAAAAACACTTTGGTGCCATACAGGGCATTCCCAAGAGCGAGCTGGCTGAACTCAACCCGGCCCTGCTGGAGCAAATCCTGCGGCGCAACCCGGCGGCCGAGTTTGTGGGTGGCGAGAGCCTGGACGAATTTGTAGACCGCGTGCTCACAGCCATGGACGACATCGGTGCACGCCACGCTGGGCAACGCGTGCTGGTGGTCACCCACGGCTGGGTGATGGACGTGGTCACGCGCCACATCAACGGCCACAGCCGCAGCACGGTGTTGCACCTGAAGCCGCAAAATGGCGAGTGCCTGTGGGTAGAGCAGACGGCTACGCAGTTGCGAGCTGCTTCAGAGACACCCCCATAACGCTACTGCTTTGATAGCTTCTTAGGCATATTCCACGAGGGCTGGAGACACATTTGGCACTAGAATTCTTGAACAAACTTCGTTCTGCGACGCCGCAACTCTGGGTCAACCCGCAGCGCGGACTTCTGCTGGAAGACAACCCCGCCGATCAGCCGCCGTTTCTGCGCACGGAAATGCAGGCCGCGCGCGACCGGTTCAACCGTTTTGCACCACTGCTGGCCCAGCTGTTTCCTGAACTGGCCGCCAGCGAGGGGCGGATCGAGTCCGATCTGCTGCCCGCGCCAGCCATGCAGCGTGCTTTGTGCATACCGGCTCATCATGGTCGGCTATGGATCAAGGCTGACCACAGCCTGCCGGTGGCCGGCTCCATCAAGGCGCGCGGTGGTTTTCATGAAGTGCTGGAGGTGGCCGAGCGCCTGGCAATAGTTACCGGCCAGTTGCACCCTGGCACCGACTACCGCAGCTTGGCATTGCCCCCTGCGCGCGCCGTGTTTGCGCGCCACCAGATAGCCGTAGGTTCCACCGGCAATCTGGGCATGGCCATTGGCGTGCTGGCAGCGGCGCTGGGGTTCCGGGCCGTGGTGCACATGTCCACCGAAGCCAAGGAATGGAAGAAGCAGCGCCTGCGCCAGCGCGGTGTGGAGGTGGTGGAACACACGGGCGACTACGAGCAGGCCGTGGCCGGCGGCCGCACTCTGGCGCTGGCCGACCCGTTGTGTCACTTTGTGGACGACGAGCGTTCGCTGTCGCTCTTCATGGGTTACAGCGCGGCAGCCCTGCACTTGCATGAACAACTGCAGGCACAAGGCGTGGCGGTGGATGCGACGCACCCTTTGATCGTTTATCTGCCCTGCGGCGTGGGTGGTGCTCCGGCTGGCATCGCCTGGGGGCTGCACCAGCTATTTGGCGCGCATGTGCACTGCTTCTTTGCCGAGCCGGTGCAGTCGCCCTGCTTTCTGGTGAACATGCTTGCGCCCGATGGAACCAGCCCCAGCGTCTATGACTTCGGCCTGACCAACCAGACCGAAGCCGATGGCCTGGCGGTGCCACGCGCTTCGCCACTGGCTGCCAGTGTGATGCGCACCGTGCTCGCCGGTGTGTTCACGGTGGAAGACCAGACGCTGTTTGACCATCTGGCGCTGCTGCTGGCCGCCGAGGGCCTGCGCGTTGAGCCATCGGCCGCGGCAGGATTGAGCGGCCCAGGGCATGTGCGGGACCGTGCACTAAGCTGCCCGGGCGCCAACCATGTGGTGTGGACCACGGGTGGGAGCCTGGTGCCGCACGCGCAGTACCAGATGTATCTGGATCGCGCTGCTAAGCGGCCTCCGTCGACGCCGCAATAAAGTCGCTCACGCGGCTGAGCTGATCCGCCACATTCAGCGCTGGTGCGTGTCCGCAAGCCGCAACTTCCATCACCTGCAAGCGCCCCGCCGCACCGGGACCGCTGTGCCGCATGGCGGCTATGGTCTCATCCAGTACCAAGTCCGACTCCACGCCATGCAGACACAGCACCGGAATCTTCAGCGCGTTGTAGTGCGGCCAGATGTCATAGTCCGTTGGGTGGCTGATGAACTGCTGCACCATCGCCGGATCGTAATGCGGTGTCACCCGGCCATCAGGCAGGCGACGGGTCGAGGTTTCGGTCAGGCGGCGCCACTGGGCGTCGCTCATCCAGCCATAGGGTTTGTAGACCTGCCGAAAAAAAGCCTCCAGCTCGTGAACCGTGTCAAACGAGGGTGGGCTGCCTGCGTATTCACGGATACGGGCGATGGCCGATGCCGCCAGTGACGGCGCGTTGTCGTTGAGCGTGAGGCTCTGGATGCGCGCGGGCATGGAGGGCTCAAACAAACCCGAGGCGCACACTGTGCCAATGGCGCCCCCCATGGAGGTACCCACCCAGTGCGCACGCTTGATCCCCAACTGGTCAAAAAACTGCGCCGCGATGCGGGCATAGAAAGCCAGGCAATACTCCTGCTCGGGTCGCTTGCTCCATTGGCTCAGACCCCGCCCAATCATGTCCGGGCTCAGCACTCGGTAGTCGGCGCTCAGGTACTCGGCCAGCTCGTCCATGTCGCGCCCGGTGCGAGCCAGCCCATGCCATGCCACCACAATGGGCGCGTCCGCAGCACCCCACTCGGTGTAATGGATCTCCAGACCGGCACAGGTGATGTAGCGGGAACTTGGGGACATAGTGCTTTTCTCCATGATCAAGAATGCAAACTGCGTGCGCGCAACCGTCCCACCACACCTGAGGG
>DAOQRI010000247.1:0-4870 GCA_035355475.1 Rhodoferax sp.
CCACGGTGCTGATTTTTTTGGCGGTGGGCAATCCGCTGTACCTGCTGCTCGCAGCGCCCATCCACGCCATCCTGTACCTGATCAGTGCCCACGACCCCGGCGTCTTCAGCGCCATCTTCATGTGGATGAAGACCCTGGGGCGTTGTCGCAACACGCGGTTCTGGGGATCAGCCAGTTTTTCGCCGACAGCCACGGCCAAGTGGACAGCGTGACCGGCGTTTGAGCTGGACACCAACCAAGGAACCCCATGGGTAGCCGTTTCAAATTTGCTGATGCCCTGCGGCTGGAAGAGTCCACCGCTGCCTTCATTCCCTACAGCAGCCAGGTGACCCGCACCGTGGTCAAACTGGCCAATGGGGACTACGTCCAGACGCTGCGGCTGCAGGGTGCTGCCCACGAAAGTGCGGATGTGCTCGACCTCAATGTCTGGCACGACCAGCTTAATGGCTTTTTGCGCAACATCGCCTCGCCCAACGTGGCGGTGTGGTCACATGTGGTCCGTCGCGAGTACGGTGAGTTTCCGGCAGGCGACTTCGCGCCGGGGTTTTGTCACGATTTCAATGTGAAGTATCGCGATCGCATGGCTAGCGAGAGGATGCTGGTCAACGAGCTGTACCTGACGCTCGTTTATCGGCCTGAGCCCAATAAGGCCAGTCGACTGTTCGGGGGATTGGGCATCTTCAGCCAACCCGACGCGACTGAGCGTGAACAACGCCAGACCGACGAGCTGGAAGCGATGGCCGATCTGTGCAGCGCAGCCATGGCGGCACTGGACCGGTACGAACCGGAGTTGTTGACCTGTTATGACCGCAACGGCGTCATGTATTCAGAAATCCTGGAATTCCTGGCGTTTCTGGTCAATGGCGAGTGGCGGCCATTCCCCTTACCTCGCGCCGAGATCCGCGAAGTTCTGTCCACATCGCGGCCCTTCTTTGGCAAGGGTGGCCTGATGTCGTTGAAGGGGCCATCACACACCCAGTACGCGGGCATCGTCACGATCCAGGAGTACCCGGCGATGACCTGCCCGGGCATCCTGAACGACCTGCTCAGCCTGCCGTTTGAATTTGTGTTGTCCCAATCCTTCACCTTCCTGTCCAAGCCAGTGGCGGTGGGTCGCATGAAGCGACAGCAGGCCCGTCTGGTCAATGCCGGTGACGTGGCCATGAGCCAGGTCGAGGACATTGATGAAGCACTGGATGATCTGACTTCCAACCGCTTTGTGATGGGGGCCCACAACCTGGCCCTGGTCATCCGCGCAGCCGAACAGAAATCCCTGAACGACCACATCAGTGAAGCCGGTGCGGCCCTGTCGGACAGTGGCATGAAATGGGCACGCGAAGAGGCTGGCGTGGCCGGTGCGTTCTGGTCCCAGCTGCCAGGGAATTTTGCGTACCGGGTGCGGGTGGGCGACATCACCAGCCGCAACTTTGCGGGTTTCAGCAGTTTTCACAATTTCCCGATGGGATGGATCAAGGGCAACCAGTGGGGGGACGCGGTCACGATGTTCAAGACCTCCTCGGGTGCCCCGTTCTACTTTAATTTCCACAAGGGAGAAGCCGGTGCCGATGCCCGCAAGGCGGCCCAACTGGATCCCAATCACAAGGACCTGGCCAATACCGTGGTGATTGGCAAGTCCGGGACCGGCAAGACCGTGTTGCAGATGGTGCTCTTGGCCCAGGCCCAGAAGTTTCGACAGCCGGGTGCTGGCAAACAGTTGTCCTGCGTCCTGTTTGACAAGGATCTGGGTGCTTCGGTCGGTGTGCGGGCCATGGGTGGTCGTTACTACCCGCTGAAGAATGGAGTCCCCTCCGGGTTCAACCCGTTTCAGCTGCCGCCCACACCCAACAACCTGGCCTTTCTGGAGGTTCTGGTGCGCCAGCTGGTCCGGCACGGGGGACTGCCGCTTTCGCCGCGCCAGGAACGGGATATTGCCCACGCCATCACCGGCGTGATGGGTGCGGCGCAGCAGAAGCGGCGGCTGGGTGCCCTGCTGGAGTTTCTCGATCCCACGGAGGACAGTGGCCTGCACATTCGTCTGGGCCGCTGGTGCCGGGGCGGTGCCTTGGGCTGGCTGTTTGACAACGCCCAGGACACCCTGACGCTGGATGACTGTCCGGTGGTGGGTTTTGATGTGACGGAGTTTCTGGACAACGACGAAACCCGAACCCCCACCATCCTGTATTTGTTCCACCGGATTGAAAGCCTGATGGATGGTCGGCGCATTCCGATCTTTATGGACGAGTTCTGGAAGCTGCTGGACGATCCGGCATTTGAAGACCTGGCCAGGAACAAGCTGGTCACAATCCGAAAACAGGATGGCTTTCTGGTGATGTTCACCCAGTCACCCCAGCAGGTGCTGAAGTCCCCGATTGCCTACGCCATCATCAGCCAGACTGCCACCAAGATTTTTCTGCCCAACCCGGAAGCCGACTTCGACGATTACGTCAACGGTTTCAAGCTGACCCAGCGCGAGTACGAGATCGTCAAGGGTCTTGGCGAGAAGTCCCGCCAGTTCCTGATCAAGCAGGGATCCAACTCGGTGGTGGTTGAACTGAACCTGCGCGGGTTCGACGATGAACTCGCTGTTCTGTCGGGCAATACCGCCACATCCCAACTCGCCGAACAACTGGTAGCCGAGCTGGGCGACGACCCAGCCGTCTGGTTACCTGAATTCCATCGCACTCGTAAAGGAGTATTGACATGACCCGTTTGAAAAGACTCATTGCCACCATCACCCTGTTCATCGGAATGGGTGTGGCGAGTACCGCCCATGCTGGCATCCCGGTGATCGACTCGACCAGCATTGCGCAGCAAATTCAGCAAGTGGTGGCCTGGGGCGTGCAATTTCAGCAAATGCAGCAGCAACTCCAGCGCATGCAGCAACAGTTCGACAGTCTCAACGGGTCGCGCGGCATGGCCAACCTGGTGAACAACCCGGCCGCACGGCAGTACCTGCCAGCGGATTACCAGACGATTCTGAGCAGTGGGTATGGGAACTCGGCTGCGATCCGTACCAACGCACGGGTGTTTGACGTGACCGATACCACCCTGGGAGCTACGACGGACGCCGCCAGAGCGTTTCAGTCTTCCGGGAATCAGGCGGCCTTCAACCGGGCAACGGCTGAAGAAGGCTATCGACAGGCCAGCCAACGATTCAGCACCATTCAGGTGCTGCTAGACAGGGTAAACAACGCACCGGACGCCAAAGACATGGCAGACCTGCAGGGACGCATTCAGGCTGAGCAAGTGATGATGCAAAACGAAAGTGCCAAGTTGGCAATGCTGTCCCAAATGCAACAAGCACAACGGGATCTGGCCTACCAGCAGGCAGCGGAGATTCGCATGAAGTCGTCAAAGGGCCCTGTCCCCCGCTTCTAACGTGGCTCGGTGTCGAGATATCAAATTACAAGGAAATTACCCATGAAATCAGTTCTGGCGGTGTCCCTCTTCTTATCTGCTTTTCTAATCGGATGTGGTGACGGTGTGCCCAAAGTGGATGACTACTCCAACGTCGTCGTTGAAGGTCAAAAGATGACACAGGCCCAATTTCTTCAAAAACATTGTGTGAACAAATCAACGAATGAGACTTGCAACAGGGTGAAGAACGCCATGTCAAAGGACGCCACGAAAGGCGTCGTTCCACGCTTTTGAAGAGAATTGAATGGCTGCGAGTGACTTTCACTTTTACGAAGACACCTTCACGCAGGTGAATTCGGCGCTCACAATGTTCATCGGCGATGTTGCTGCAAATGTTGTTGCTGCCATCACTCCAGTGGCAACGATCTTATTGACCATCTACGTTGTACTTTGGGGATGGTCGATGATGCGTGGCGTTATCAATGAACCGATAACAGATGGTGCAAGCCGAATTATTCGCTTGTCACTGATCGTTGGGATTGCACTCAGTGTTGGTCGGTACAACACCTACCTGTCAGACATGCTTTGGAATTCTCCCGACGTACTGGCAAGCTATGTGGCAGCAGGATTCTCAAATGCAGCCAGTGCCAGTTTTCTGGATGTACTGCTGGGTCGAATATTTGACCTGGGTGACGCCTATTGGCAAAAAGCCAACGCATCCTCGGGAATACTGCCCCTTCCCGATTTGGGGTTGGTCGCTGTGGCGTTGTTGATTTGGACCGCCGCAGTGCTCGTAACGGCGTACGGCGCGTTCTTGCTCATCCTGTCAAAGATGGCATTAGCCATACTTTTGGGTGTTGGCCCATTGTTCATCCTCATGGTTATTTTTGAGCCGACGAAGAGATTCTTTGACGCATGGATCGGCCAAGCCTTGAACTACGTGTTTCTGGTCATGTTGACGGCTGGAGCGATCCGGTTGGTTGTCACCATCATCTCTGTCTACATGGGCGTCACAGCGGGAGTCGTTGCAGATCCCAAGATTGCGCAAGCTCTACCAGCGATTGTGCTTTGCCTTATCGGTGCTCTTGTCATGATGCAATTGCCATCGATTGCTTCCGCGCTTGGTGGAGGGGTCGCTATCGGTACCCTAGGTGCAGCCGGAGCAGCGGCTAGCCGAGCACGCAACACCGCCGGTGCTGGTAAAGACCTGCTAACAGGTAAGACCCTGAGCGACTACCGGGGCGCCCGTCGGGTCAAGGCTATGAACGCCCGTTGGGCAGCCAACAACCCCAGTGCGGCGGGCCAGGCGGCGCGCAATGTCGCAAGCTCGCCCAGTGCCTTGTATCGCAAGGTCACTGGTGGCAACAGGAATCGCGTCACCCGAGGCTGAATCCGGCTCCTTTTTCCTCTTCTTTGGTTCCCACCTCTGCGGAGCCACCCTCCATTCAAGGAACATTTATGAAACTCCTCTTAGGGGCCCTGAGCCTTTGCCTGCTCGTCGCCTGCGGCACAC
>DAOQRI010000248.1:0-4858 GCA_035355475.1 Rhodoferax sp.
CTACTCGCTGGAACCCGTATGCAGGCATCACCCCCACCCGATTTCATGGTATTTACTGGCAATGCCAATCCTGGCATGGCCGCTGATATTGCCGATCACCTGGGAATTTCGCTGGGTGCTGCAACCGTGGGTCGCTTTTCGGACGGTGAAGTTACAGTAGAAATCAACCAAAACGTCCGCGCGCGAGACGTCTTCGTGGTGCAGAGCACCTGCGCGCCGACCAACGACAACTTGATGGAATTGCTGATCATGGTGGACGCGCTCAAGCGTGCATCGGCTGAGCGCATCAGCGCCGTGATTCCGTACTTTGGCTATGCCCGACAAGATCGTCGCCCCCGCTCTACCCGCGTTCCTATCACTGCCAAAGTGGTGGCCAATATGCTGCAGGCGGTTGGTGTGGCACGCGTGCTGACGATGGACTTGCACGCTGACCAGATTCAGGGCTTCTTCGACATTCCGGTGGACAATATTTATGCTTCCCCCGTGCTGTTGGGTGACTTGCGCCAGAAAAACTACGAAGACCTGATCGTGGTCTCACCCGACGTCGGTGGTGTGGTTCGCGCTCGCGCGCTGGCCAAGCAACTTGGCTGCGACCTGGCCATTATCGACAAGCGCCGCCCCAAAGCCAACGTCAGCGAAGTGATGCATGTGATTGGCGAGATTGACGGCCGCAATTGCGTCATCATGGATGACATGATTGACACCGCAGGCACCCTGGTCAAGGCTGCCGAGGTACTGAAGGCACGTGGTGCTAAAAAGGTTTACGCGTACTGCACCCACCCGATTTTTTCCGGCCCCGCCATCGAACGCATCGCCAATGGCGGCGCACTGGATGAAGTCGTGGTGACCAATACGATTCCTCTGAGCGAAGCCGCCAGGAATTGCCAAAAAATTCGCCAACTGTCCGTGGCTCCGCTGATTGCCGAAACGATTCAGCGCATTGCCAAAGGAGAGTCGGTCATGAGTTTGTTCTCGGATCAGGAAAACCTCTTCTGAGGTTTTTTGTAAAACTTTTCGGGACAAAAAGCAGGCGCACGTTGCATTCGGCAACGAATTTGCGCTTTTATTAAACCGGAGCCGCACTGGTCGCGGTGGGCTCCCACAGGAGTAATTTATGAAATTTGTCGCTTTTGAGCGCGCCAAGCAGGGCACGGGTGCGAGCCGCCGTCTCCGCAATTCGGGCCGCACACCCGGTATCGTCTACGGTGGCACGGGTGAACCCCTTGTGATCGAACTGGACCACAACGCCTTGTTTCACGCCATCAAGAAGGAAGCGTTCCACGCATCCGTTCTGGACATGGAAATTGATGGCAAAGTCAGCAAAGTCCTGCTGCGCAACGTGCAGATGCACCCCTACAAGCAATTGATTTTGCATATTGACTTCCAGCGCGTGGACGCCAATACCAAGATGCACATGAAGGTGCCCATGCACTTCAAGGGCCAGGAAGAGTCTGCCGCGTTCAAAATCGACCATTGCCTGATCACCCACGTGCTCAACGAGATCAACGTCACGTGCCTGCCAGCTGATCTGCCCGAGTTCATTGAGGTCGATCTGTCCGGCCTGAAGAAAGGTACCTCCTTCCACCTGAGCGACGTCAAGTTGCCCGCCGGCGTGAAGGCTGTGGTCAAGGGCCGCGAGAATCCGGTCGTGGTATCCGTGGTGACGTCCGCTGCTGAAGCCTCAGCCGAGGCCAGCGCAGAGGCTGCAGCCGCAGCACCTGCCGGCAAGGGTGGCAAAGCGGCTCCCGCCGCCAAGGCACCTGCAGCCGCCAAAGCGCCTGCTGCCAAGAAATAATCAGTCCTGTACTGGTTCACGGCGCAAGCTGTTGACGGCCCACTTCGGTGGGCCGTTGTCGTTTGGAGAGTGTTCCAAATTGGCCTACCATCCAAGAACTACTAGCTCCCGTTTTACATGATCAAACTGTTTGTTGGCCTTGGAAATCCCGGCCCGGAATACGAAGCAACCCGCCACAACGCAGGATTTTGGTGGATTGACGCTTTGGCAAGGGAACTGAAGACGGGGTTAATCATGGACAAGGGTTACCACGGCCTGGTTGCACGGGCAACGGTGCATGGCAACACCGTCTGGTTACTGCAGCCGCAAACCTTCATGAATCTGTCGGGGAAATCGGTCGGTGCACTGGCGAGATTCTTCAAAATCACTCCGAAGGAAATCCTCGTCGCCCATGACGAACTCGACATTGCACCAGGCCAGGTCAAGCTCAAATTTGGCGGCAGCCACGCCGGTCACAACGGTCTGCGCGATATCCATGCCCAGCTGGGCAGCGGCGATTACTGGCGTCTGCGCCTGGGGGTGGGGCATCCTGGCAACAAGGATGAAGTCGTCAACTGGGTGTTGAAAAAGCCGTCGCAGGACCACCGCATCGCAATCGAACAATGCATCGACCGTTCGCTCAAGGCCTTGCCTGCGTTCCTGGCTGGCGACATGGAAAAGGCTACCTTGCTGGTACACACCCATAAACCGCCGCGCGCGCACTCACCCGCGCCACAATCGGTTCAGCCTCCCGACCAGAAAGGCACAGCATGAAATTTAGCTTTATTGTTGCTATCGCATTGATAGCTTCATGCGTATATTCGACGAGGGCCACAGGCCAGAATGTCTATCGTTGTGGGAATACATATAGCCAAAAACCCTGCGCAGATGGCATTGCCCTGGACTTTGACGATGCACGCACTGCAGAGCAAAAGGCGCAGTCCGATGCGCAAATCAAACATGATGCTGCAGCGGGAAATGCCATGGAGAAAGCACGCCTGAAAGAAGAAGCCGAGCAGCGCGCCATCAACGCCAAATTGGCTGCCGCCTCGGCAAAGGCATCCTCTGCCAAAACCAAGGATTCTTCAGGGGGCACGAAACCTGCCAACAAACCCCCACACAAAAAGAAGTCCACCAAAAAGAAAGAGCCTAAATTTTTCTCAACTCGGACGCCAACTGAAAAGTCCAAAAAAGCAGCCAGCACCAGCAATTAGCGACGTGCCTTCGCCAAAACCTTGGCGCTCGGCACCCACCCATAGGCTGAACGCCTGGTTTATAGTGAGCCCATTGCCTGCAGCCACCTTCCAGGTGAGCGGCTTTGGTACTTCGAATCACCGGGGTGCATCCATGACAGACGCTTTCGACAGGGTCGTTTTCGGCGGCCAGGAAATGGTATTCCAGTGGGGCGACCCGGGAGACTCGGCATACGTCATCGAGGAAGGCTGCGTGGAAGTTCTCGCAAACACGGGAACTGCGCAGCGCCGCATTGCCCTGCTGACAGATGGAGCGATGTTTGGAGAAGTCGCACTGCTGGACCGCCAGCCGCGAACAGCGGCCGTACGCACCTTGGTCCCCACCCGACTGATTCGCATTGATCGCAGCCACGTGGAGGAAATACTTCTGCGCTCCGATCCGGTCATCCAGTACCTCTTGCATCTCCTTTTGGCACGCTTTCGAAGCACGCACGATGCCACTGGCCAGTTGCAGCGCCTGACTGCCAGCCCCCATGCACCAGGCACCGACTCTACAGACGCAGTGGATCTTCACAAAGCCGCAGTACGCACCTTGTCGCTGGCGCAAAACTTGTCCGACGCGATCGACCGCCAGCAGCTGGAGTTGTTTTACCAGCCATTGATCGCGTTCGACCAACTGGCCGTATCGGGCTTCGAGGCGCTGATCCGATGGAACCACCCTTCCCTGGGACTGGTCAGCCCGGCCGAGTTCATTCCACTGGCGGAGAAAACCGGCCTCATTCACCGGATCGGTCAATGGGTGTTGCAGCGTGCACTGTCTGACTGGGGCGAGTTGCGCCCCTACTGCGCCGACGACTTGCAGTCCCCCCCCCTTCGTCAGTATCAACCTCTCGGCCCCCGAACTTGCAGGCGGCGATATTGTGAAGACCATACAAGACTGCCTGGCACAGCACGCCATGGATCCCCGTGAACTGCGCATCGAATTGACAGAAACCACCATCATCCAGAACATGGATGCAGTTGCCAAGTCGTTGCATCAGTTGCGCGCACTGGGAGTCGGGATTGCGCTGGACGACTTTGGTACGGGCTATGCGGGGTTGGACTATCTTCAGTCATTGCCCTTCACATGCCTGAAAATCGACAAAACATTTATTCAGCAAATCAATCAGTCCGAACGCAGCCTGCACATCATCAAGGCCGCCCTGGAACTGGCCCGATCGATTGGCTTGAGTACCATTGCCGAAGGCATAGAGGACGCCGAGATCGCCTCGCAATTGGCCATATTGGGGTGCAGCCACGCACAGGGTTACCACTTTGGCAAACCCATGCCCAAGCAACAAATGGGTCCGTGGCTAGCGCGGCATCAAGCGAGTCGGACAACTGAATTGCGTTAAGTCCCCGTTACGGCAATCTGCTGTAGCCGCCGGTATTTTTCCCACAATGTCGCTTTGTCCTCGACGAACAGCGGGTTGACCGGAATGCAAGACACCGGGCACACCTGCATGCACTGTGGTTCGTCAAAGTGGCCTACGCACTCCGTGCACTTGGCTGGATCAATTTCATAAATGTCCTGACCCATATAGATGGCCTCATTGGGGCACTCGGGTTCGCAGACATCGCAATTGATGCACTCGTCAGTAATGATCAGCGCCATGTTGTCGGTCAGACCTCATCCGGTTTGACAATCACGACCGGGACCGGGCTGGCGTGCAGCACTTCATTGGAGACGGAGCCCATCATGGCACTGCGCAGTGCGCTGTTGCCACGCGCACCCATCACGATGAGGTCGCAGGCAAATCGCTCAGCAATCTCCACAATGGTATGCGCCGGGTCGCCCTTTGCGATTTCACATTCGTACTCAACGCCCGCCGCATCCAGAAGGGTCTGCGCG
>DAOQRI010000249.1:0-4811 GCA_035355475.1 Rhodoferax sp.
CGCACCCCAGCCACACGCCCATCGGCATGCAGCAGTCCCAGCGCTTCGCAGTAGTTGACCAGCAAGGCGCCTTGCGCCGCAGCGGTGCGGGCCAGCACCAGAGCCAGGCGTGCGTCGTCAAACTGACCATCCCAATACTTGACGCCACCGCACAAATGCTGAGGATTGACGGTGGGCAGCAAATCGCGCGTTTGGGCCACATTCAAAAACTCGGTGGAACCCAGACCCGCCTTGCCCGCCAGCAGGTCATAGGCCTTGAGCCCCACACCATAGAACGGTGCCTCCCACCACTGGTAAGACGGCATAACAAACGGCAACGGCTGCGCCAGGTGAGGCGCGTTGTGCAGCAGGTTGGTGCGCTCGTGCAGGGCCTCACTCACCAGAGAGACATTGCCCTGTGCCAGGTAGCGCACGCCGCCGTGCACCAGCTTGGTGGCGCGTGACGAGGTACCTTTGGCAAAGTCGTGTGACTCCAGCAGCACCACGCTCAGGCCCCGCAGCGCGGCATCCAGTGCCACGCCGAGGCCGGTTGCACCGCCACCGACGATGGCCAGGTCATAGGTATGCGGTTGGCGCAGGAGCGCCAGCAGGTCAGTGCGTTGGGTGGGCAGGGGTTGGGGCTGTGCAGTCATGCTGAAGGTTTCTTCGCTATCCTTCATTATTGTTCTCTTTTTTCGGAGTCAGTACCCATGCCCTATCTGCTCGCTCTTGACCAAGGCACTTCCAGTTCGCGCAGCATTGTGTTCGACCTGTCGGGCCGCATCGTAGCCATGGCCCAACAGGAGCTGCCCCAGATCTACCCGCAGCCCGGCTGGGTGGAACACGACCCTGGTGTGATCTGGCAGACACAGCTGGCCACCGCGCGCGAGGCGCTGGCCAAGGCCGGGCTCGCCGCTACGGACATTCACGCGGTAGGGATCACCAACCAGCGCGAGACCACGGTGGTGTGGAACCGCAAGACGGGCCAACCCATTCACTCGGCAATAGTCTGGCAGGACCGTCGCTCCGAACCGATTTGCGCCCAACTGCGTGCCGATGGCAAAGCCGAATTGATCCGGGCAAAAACCGGGCTACTGGTCGACGCCTATTTTTCGGGCACCAAGCTGCAGTGGATTTTGAACCACGTGCCCGGCGCCCGTGCGCAAGCGCTGGCCGGCGAACTGGCATTTGGTACGGTGGACAGCTGGCTGCTGTGGCAGCTGACCGGTGGCAGCCATGACAGCACCCGTGCGCATGCGGTGCATGCCACGGATGTGAGCAATGCCTCGCGCACCATGCTGTTCAATGTGCGTACCAACCAGTGGGATGAAGAGCTGCTGCAGTGGTTGGATATTCCGGCCAGCGTACTACCCGCCGTGCGCCCGTCGTGCGCGGACTTTGGCTGGGTCAAGGCCGATCTGCTGGGCGCGCCGATTCGCATTGGTGGCATGGCGGGGGACCAGCAAAGTGCCCTGTTTGGCCAGGGCTGCTTTGCGGCGGGCATGGCCAAGAATACCTATGGCACAGGCTGCTTCATGCTGATGCACACGGGGGAGCGGTTTCAAACCTCGGGCAACGGCCTGCTCACCACCAGCGCAGCACAAATCACCGCAAAACCAGAGTTCGCACTGGAGGGCAGTGTGTTTGTCGGTGGCGCCGTGGTGCAGTGGCTGCGTGATGGCCTGCACGCAATTCAGAGCAGCGGCGAAGTGCAGAGCCTGGCGCAAAGCGTGCCCGACGCCGGTGGCGTGATGATGGTGCCCGCATTTACCGGCCTGGGTGCGCCTTACTGGAACCCCGACGCGCGGGGCACCATCACAGGCATCACCCGCGGAACCACATTGGCCCATATCGCGCGTGCAGCTCTGGAGAGCATCGCCTTTCAAAGTGCCGCACTACTCGCCGCCATGAGCCGGGACAGCGTCACCCATGGCGGCAGCCCGGTGCATGAGTTGCGGGTGGATGGTGGCGCGTGTGCCAATGACCTGCTGATGCAAATGCAGGCCGACCTTTTGGGTATCCCGGTGGTGCGCCCAGCTGTGATTGAGACCACCGCCCTGGGTGCTGCCTACCTGGCAGGTTTGGGCACGGGATTGTTTTCAGGCACGCAAGAACTCAGCGCCTTATGGAAGGCTGAAAGGACTTTTGAACCCGCATGGACCCGAGAACAAGCCGCTGCACGCATGGACGCATGGGAACACGCGGTGCGCCAGGCAACAGCAACCTAACAACGATGCTGTCTTGTGAGTCCTATTTCAGCGAGGACACGTAAGCCACAACCGCATCAATATCAGCGTCCGTCATGGACTTGGTATTGGCCGCCATCAGTGGATCCTTGCGCAATGCGGAACCATCGCGATAGCGTTTGAGCGTCGTATTGAGGTACACCGGCTGCTGGCCTGCAATGCGGGCGATGGTTTCATTTCCGCGACCTTGGTCACCATGGCATCGGAAACAGATCTTGTTGTAATAGTCTTGGCCTTTTGCCGCCAATGCAGCGTTGGATGGCGGCTTGAACGTCACGTCCTTACTGGCGTAGTACAGAACAACGCCCACTTTTTCGTCAGCACTCAATGCCTTGATCATCCCTTCCATGAACAGATTTTTGCGCCGGCCGTCGGCAAACTGTCGCAACTGCTCCAGCAGGTAGGACGTATTCTGGCCAGCGAGGTTGGGTGTTTCAGGCGTAGCACTATTGCCACCCTCGCCATGGCAGTTGGCGCAAAAACTGGCGACCTTGGCGCCGGTCTTGTGCGCCGCTTCCAGCAGGCGTGGATTGTCTTGCGTCTCCTTGAGGCGCGCGTTCAGGTCCACATCAGCGGAATGCTGCGCCCTGGGTGTCTGTGCCCATGCGCCCGACAGCATGCACAGGCACACGATTGCCAACGACCGCAAACCAGTACCTGAAGAAAGCATTTTCATCGCAACGACCTTCCAGTATTTTTGGCAATTCTAGTTTCGGACTTTCATGCTCACCTTACAGATACCCAACCACGCCCACCCATCTAGATATGCAGCGCATGCCCCAGCGCCCGCAAGGCGGCTTCCTGCACCGCCTCGCCCAGCGTGGGATGCGCGTGGATGGTTCCTGCCACATCCTCCAGCGTCGCCCCCATTTCCAGGGAATGTGAAAACGCCGTGCCCAGCTCCGACACCGCAACGCCCACCGCCTGCCAGCCGACGATGCGGTGGTTGTCGCGCCGTGCGACCACCCGAACAAAACCGTCGGAGGCTTCCAGCGTCATCGCGCGGCCGTTGGCTGCAAACGGGAACTGTGCGGTGATGCAGTCCAGGCCCGCCTTGGCTGCATCTGCGGGTGACTGGCCTGCGACCACAATCTCGGGGTCGGTAAAGCACACAGCCGCTATGGCCGCCGGTGCAAAGTGGCGGCGCTTGCCGGAGATGATCTCGGCCACCATCTCGCCCTGCGCCATGGCGCGGTGGGCCAGCATGGGCTCACCGGTCAAATCACCAATCGCCCAAACGTTGCGCATGGAGGTGCGGCACTGGTCATCGACCTTGAGGGCGCGGCCCTGCATGGCCAGCATCAGTTTCTCCAGCCCCCACCCGTGGGTACGCGGCACGCGGCCAATGGCCACCAGCACCTGGTCGGCCGCCAGCTCGCTCTCACGCCCAGTGCTGTCCTGCACGCGCACCGCATCGCCCGCGGCATTCAGGCCCTGCACGGTGCTACCCAGGTGCACCTGCACACCCAACTTGCGCAACGATGCAGCCACTGGCTTGGTCAATTCTTCGTCGTACAGCGGCAGGATGTGGTTCTGGGCCTCCACCAAACTGACGTCAGCGCCGAGCTTGCGGTACACCAGCCCGAGTTCCAGCCCGATATAGCCGCCACCCACCACCACCAGCTTGCCCGGAATGCGCTCGGGCGACAAAGCCTGGGTGCTGGAAATGACGCTTCCGCCAAACGGCATGCCCGGCAGGCCCAGTTCGACCGATCCCGTGGCCAGCACCATGTGCTCACCCTGGATGCGCACGGGTTGGGGGTCAGCTGGGTCTCTTGCCACGTCAACGGTTTTGCCGTCCACGATGGTGGCCCAACCTTTGACGACCTTGACGCCATGCTTTTTCAGCAGGGCCCCAACGCCACCGGTGAGACGGGCCACGATGCCGTCTTTCCAGCGCACGGTCTGGGCGATGTCGATTCGTGCGCCCTCCACATGGATGCCCAGCGTGCTGTCACCCATGAAGTGGTGCGCCTGGTGATAAGCCTCCGCTGCGAGGATCAGCGCCTTGGATGGAATGCAGCCGATGTTCAGGCAGGTGCCGCCCAACTGCTCGCCTTCGATCAGCGTGGTGGCAATGCCGAGTTGCGCGGCGCGTATCGCCGTGATGTAGCCGCCAGGGCCGCCGCCGATGACGAGCAAAGTGGTGTGTTGTATGTCCATGTCCGCTTACTCCACAAACAAGGTGGCCGGACATTCCAGGTAGCCACGAATACGTTGTACAAACTGCGCTGCGTTCATGCCATCCACGACGCGGTGGTCGAAACTGGAGGACAGGTTCATCATCTGGCGCACCACGACCACGCCATTGCGCACCATGGGGCGCTCCACCAGCCGGTTGATGCCCACAATCGCCACTTCGGGGTGGTTGATTACCGGCGTGGTGACAATGCCACCCAGCGCGCCCAGGCTGGTGATGGTAATGGTGGAGCCACTGAGTTCGTCGCGCGTGGCCTTGCCACTGCGCGCGGCCTCGGCCAGGCGCAGCACCTCAGCGGCGCAAGCCCACAGATCCAGGGTTTCAGCATGGCGAATCACCGGCACCATCAGCCCACCCTGGGTCTGCGTGGCAATGCCCAGATGCAC
>DAOQRI010000250.1:0-4786 GCA_035355475.1 Rhodoferax sp.
CACCATCACTCCGGCCATGATGCAAGACCGTTCAGCCTTGCAGAACGTGCTGGAACAGCGACCCATCCTTCAAGGGCATTTCAACGCCGGCATCGTTGTCGGTGATCAGGAGGGCACCGCTATCGCCCAGTATCCCCGCGAATACCAACGGATCGGGGTCAACTACCGCCAACTCGACTTTGTAGCCACCGTACTGAACAAGGGCATAGCGACCGTTGGCGCACCTTCCATTGGGCCAACATTGAAAGTTCCCGTTTTTGGCATGGGAGCACCGATTCATGATGAGCAGGGCAAGGTGATTGGTATTTTGGGTGGTGTGACACGGCTGGACAAACCCAACTTTCTGGATCGCGTCATCCAGAACTTTCATGGTCGCTCAGGCGGCTCACTTCTGGTTGCACCACGCCAGCGCTTGATCATCACGGCCAGTGATAAGCGTCGCGTACTCGAGGTGCTACCCGCGGCAGGCATCAGCCCTACCTTGGACAGGTTCATCAATGGTTATCAGGGTTCGGCTATTTTTGTGAACCCCACTGGCGTAGAGGTACTGGCCTCGACCCGAACGGTACCCCTGACCGGGTGGTACGTCGGAGCCATACTCCCCACTGCAGAGGTGTTTTCCCCCATCACTGATTTGCAGAAGCGCATGTTTCTGGCCACCCTGGCCTTGACCATCGTGGCAGCTGGTTTGACCTCGTGGATTCTGCGGCGCGAGATTTCGCCCCTGCTCGACGCCGCCAACACACTGGCCGAATTGCCAAGCGCAGGGCAACCCATGCAAGCCCTGCCCATCGCCCAGAACGATGAAGTGGGCCGCTTGATCGGCGGCTTCAACCACCTGCTGGAAACGCTTTCGCAGCGGGAACACGAGTTGCAGGACAGCGAGCAGCGCTTTCGCACCCTGATGGAGCAAATTCCGGGCGTCGCTGTACAGGGTTATGCCATGGACGGCACCGTAACCTTCTGGAACGCTGCCGCAGAGCACCTCTATGGCTACCGCGCTGAAGAAGCCCTGGGCGGAAATCTGCTGGAGCTGATCATCCCGCCCGAGATGCGAGACGGCGTGGCGCAAGCCATGCAACAGATGGCACAGACCCGAGAACCCATACCCGCTGGTGAACTGATGCTGCAAACCAAGAGCGGCGCACGCGTGCCGGTGTTCTCCAGCCACGCCCTGCTCAAGCCTCCCGGCCAGCCGCTTGAACTGTTTTGCCTGGACATCGACCTGAGTGAAACCAAGCGTGCGCAGGAACAGGTGCGCCAGCTTGCGTTTTACGACCCCCTGACCGGCCTGCCCAACCGTCGCCTGCTGGGCGACCGCCTGAGCCAAACCATGGCAGCCAGCAAACGCAGCGGCATCTATGCAGCGTTGATGTTTCTCGATCTGGACAACTTCAAGCCCCTCAACGACGCCCATGGCCATGGCGTGGGCGACCTGTTGCTGATCGAGGTGGCACGGCGTCTGTGCGCCTGTGTGCGCGAGATGGACACGGTGGCCCGATTTGGCGGCGACGAGTTTGTGGTGATGCTGGGCGAGCTGCACACCGGGCGGGTCGAGTCCACCGAGCAGGCCCGCGTGGTCGCCGAAAAAGTTCGCGCCAGTGTGGCCGCACCTTACCTGCTGGCGGTGAGCGCCGCAGGTCTACCAGGATCCACTGTGGAGCACCATTGCACCGCCAGTATTGGCGTAGTCGTATTCACCAACCACGAAAACACCCAGGCCGAGATTCTGCAGTGGGCGGACGCCGCCATGTACAGGGCGAAGGACGCCGGGCGCAACACGATTCGATTCCACGGGGCGTAAATTCAAACCCACACCCCGGTTTAGGTAGGGAATGTCACCCCTTGGCAGTCATGCCAAAATTGTGGGTCAAATCCGGCTCCAGCCCTCATGGAATATACGTAAAAAGCTACTATTGTGATAGCAACATCTGATGATGCGCCCGCCCACCCCGCGCAGCATCTGCCAGTTTGAAGGCCGACACCACCTGCGCCAGGCGCTGGGCCTGTTCACGCAGGCTCTCGGCAGCGGCAGCCGACTGCTCCACCAGGGCTGCGTTCTGCTGGGTCATCTGGTCAAGCTCCATGACGGCAGCATTCACCTGGGAAATATCGCTGCTTTGCTCGGACGATGCTGACGAGATCTCGCCAATGATGTCTGACACGCGCTGCACGGCATTGACTATTTCGGTCATCGTGGCCCCCGCATCGGCCACCAGGCGCGAGCCGGAATCGACCTTTTCCACCGAAACGCCAATCAGGGTCTTGATCTCCTTGGCTGCCTGCGCAGAACGCCCTGCCAGGCTGCGCACCTCGGTGGCCACCACGGCAAAACCACGCCCCTGCTCCCCGGCGCGGGCCGCTTCCACAGCGGCATTCAGGGCCAGAATATTGGTCTGGAAAGCAATGCCATCGATCACGCCAATGATGTCGGAGATCTTTCGGGCACTGGTGTTGATCTCTACCATGGTGGAAACCACCTGGCCCACCACGGCACCGCCACGAACCGCCACCTCCGCCGCCGATACGGCCAACTGGTTGGCCTGCCGCGCGGAGTCGGCTGACTGGCGCACCGTGCCGGTCAGCTGCTCGGTAGACGAGGCCGCACGCTGCAGGTTGCTGGCCGTTTGCTCGGTGCGGTTGGCCAGATCCTGGTTACCCGTGGCAATTTCGGCACTGGCCAGGCGAATCGAGTCGGATGACTCCAGCACCGTCGCAATCGACTGGGTCAATTGCGCCGTCATCGCGCCCAATGCGCGCATCAAGTCGCCGACCTCGTCCTGTCGCTCGGTGCTGGCATCCACATTCAGATTGCCATGCGCGACCTCATTGGCCAGCGCGCCAGCCCTGGCAAGTTCGGCCACTATTTTTCGCTGCATCAGCGCAGACAGCCATACGGCGGCGCCCGCCGCCGCCAGTCCGACAACAAGCAGCAACCAATTGGTCGTGCGTGAGCGCTGCTGCGATGCCAGCATCGCCGCCTGCGAACCCGCCTCACTTCTGGAAACAATACCAGCCATGGTCTTGCTCAGGTCCGCAAACGTCGCGTCCGCGCCCAGCATGGCTGCAATACCGGTGTTGGGGTCCACCGACGACAGGTCAATGGCAGAGTCCGCCTGCTTGCCATATTTGTCAAGCTGCTTACCGATGTCGGCTACCGCAGTTCGCAACGCTTCATCCGCGCCCGGAGTTTCCGCCAGCACACCCGACACCCGCTTGATGCCATCGAGCTGCTTGACCAGATCGCCCCGAAAAGCCTTGATCTTGGCGTCATCCAGTGAACCAATCAGTGCGACGGTTTTGTAGACGCTGGTGTGCAGTTGCCCCAACTGCTGCTGCACATTGGCAACCGTCTTGAAGTCATCCAGGCTGGCCGCCGAACTGGCCTGGCCCTTGTCCGCCTCACGCCCCATCAGCGCCACGTTGATCTGACCCGACAACATCACCACCACGGCCGTCAACAGCGGTGCTGCCAACAGTTTCATGCCCAACTTCATCATGCCTCCTTACGCATGCAGCACCAATCGGCTGCCATCCGGAACATAGCCAGCTGCCAGGGCTGGCGTCGAAGTCCGCACCCGCTACTTGTAGATGCCGCCGCACACGACGGAGTCGTCCAGTTTCTCGCAGTACATGCTCTTGGGCTCGATCTTCTTGGTGGTGGGGTTGGTGAACTTGTAGTCCTGCCAGAACGTACCCTTGGTCTTGGCCAAATCCATGCGTTCCTTGACAAAAGGCGTGCCGTCGATGTCCTTGAGGTCAATCAGGTTCTTGCCGATCATCTTCTCATTGGCTCCATGCGCGCGCACGGTACCGTCCAGGCCATACACCGTCAGATACAGATCCCGGTCATTGAATTGGCCCGCCTTGTTGCTGATCTCGGCATAAGCCTTGTCCTTGCCGTTCGCTTTGACAAACGCAACACCCTTCTTCACCATGGCCGTGGCCTCGGCAGCGGTGGCCTTGGTTTGGGCCTGTGCGCCCAAGGAAAAACTTGCAGCCAGTAAGCAGGCCAGAGAAGAAACTGCAATGAAACGCTTCATAGTGAACTCCTGTAGAGGGTTGCCGGGTTGAAAGTCAGGCATCAAAAATGCAGAGCCATTGATATGCCGGCAAACAGTATGCACCCTCTATCAGCAATTTATCCAGGTTTTTTTGGTCACCACGATGGGCCTTAAGATTCTGGAAAGCTTGCAATTCTTGCAAAGAGCGTGCTATCCGGCCCTCGTGAAACATGCATGAGTAGCTATACAATTAATAGCAATGAAAACCGAACTCAGCACCCTCGACACCACCCGCATCGACGACACACGCATTGGCGCCGTGCGGCCCCTCATCACGCCGGCCTTGCTGGAGGAGCGATTGCCTGTGCCCGAAGACGCACAGACGCTGGTGGAGCAGAGCCGCACCGCCATCTCCAAAATCCTGCACGGCCATGACGACCGGCTGATTGTGGTGGTGGGGCCTTGCTCCATCCACGACCACGAGCAGGCTATGGACTATGCCTGGCAGCTCAAAGAGCAGTCCGATGCGCTCAAGGACGATTTGCTGGTGGTGATGCGCGTCTACTTCGAGAAACCTCGCACCACGGTAGGCTGGAAGGGCTACATCAACGACCCGCACCTGGACGGCAGCTTTGCCATCAACCAAGGACTGGAAATGGCGCGCAAGCTCCTTCTGGACATTCTGGCCATCGACATGCCGGTGGGCACCGAGTTTCTGGATTTGCTCAGCCCGCAGTTCATCAGCGACCTGGTGAGCTGGGGCGCCATCGGCGCGCGCACCA
>DAOQRI010000251.1:0-4777 GCA_035355475.1 Rhodoferax sp.
CGGCTTCATGCTCGGCCAGGCCGGGCACGAAACAGGCTGGGGCAAGCACGAAATCAAGCTCAAGGGTGGTGCGCCCTCCTGCAACCTGTTTGGCATCAAAGCCGGTGCCAACTGGACCGGCAAAGTGGCTGAAGTCACCACCACCGAATACGTCAATGGCGCGCCCCAGAAGTGCGTGCAGAAGTTTCGGGCCTACGACTCCTACGCCGACGCGTTCAAGGACTACGCCCGCATGATCTCCGAGAGCCCCCGCTACGCCAAGGTAAAGGAGCAGGCCAACTCTGCCCATTCCTTCGCCACTGGCCTGCAAAAAGCGGGGTACGCAACCGACCCCGACTATGCCGCCAAGCTCAGCCGCGCCATCAACACGACTCTGGCCATTCGCCGAGCTCAGGCATAAAGCGGGACCATCATGGGACTACTGAACGTTGGAACCCGCGCGCTGCAAGCCAATCAGGTTGCCTTGCAAACCGCGGGCAACAACATCGCCAACGTCAATGTGCCCGGATACTCGCGGCAAAAGGCGGTTCTGACAACGGTGCCGGGGCAATACTCCGGCAGCGGCTATGTGGGCCAAGGCGTCTCCGTTCAGACCATACAGCGCAACTTCAGCGAATTTCTGACCCGCCAATCGACCTTGGCGGCCTCGACCCAAGCGGCTGACGTCACCCGCTCCGACAAGCTGCGCCAGCTGGAAGGCATTTTTGCAGGTGGCCCCCAAGGCCTGGGCGCAGCCATCAGCGACATGATGAACGCGTTTTCAGACATTGCCAACGCGCCGACGGATATGACCGCGCGCACGGTGGTGCTGACGCGCATTGACGAGACTGCCTCCCGCTTGCGCGCAGCATCTCAGCAACTCGATGACCTGCAAACCGGCGTTGCCCAGGAGCTGTCACAAAAGATCACCGCCATCAACAGCTTGGCCCAAAACATTGCCGCCGCGAACGAGCAAATTGCACGGACTCAGGGCACCGGGCAAGAGGCCAATGACCTGCTAGACCGCCGCGACCAGTTGATCAAAGAACTCAACCAATACGTGCAGACCACCTCAGTCAAGGCCGATGACGGCTCAGTAGGCCTCTTCATCGGTGGAAGCCTAAACTTGGTATTGGGAAGCTCGGCATTGACGGTTGCCATCGTCACTGACGACTTTGGCGACTCGCGCACAAGCAAGCTGGCAGTTATGCGCTCTGGCACGCCATTGGCAATCGATGAGAACCGACTGGGCGGCGGCGAAGTCGCAGGGTTGCTGCGCTTCCAAAACAGCGATCTCAACGAGGGCCGAAACCTGCTAGGTCGCCTGACTCTGGCGACGACCACGGCCATGAATGATCAGCACAAACTGGGGCTGGACCTTGATGGCAACCCCGGTGGAGACCTGTTTAGCCCAACGGTTTTTGGCAACAGCAACGTGTTGACCCCCACAGCGCCGGCGATATTGAACACCGGCGCAGCAACTCTTACACTCAGCATTTCAGACACCACCAAATTTGCCGCATCTGACTACGAAATTCAATACACCGGGGCCAACACCGGAAACATTACGCGCCGCTCCGATGGGGCAATCACAACATTTGACACCTCTGTAACCAACCCCATCAACATTGATGGTCTGAACATTGCACAAGTCGGCGGCGCAGCGGCGGGTGACCGCTTCCTGATCAAGCCCTACACCAGCTCGGCCAGTAATGTCACCAACATGTTTTCGACTCCGCGGGCATTGGCAGTCGCCAGTCCGGTGGCCGCGATTATGGGCACCGCCAATACCGGCAGTTTGCAGCAAGTTGCCATAACGGCGCGCACTAATCCACCGACCGCGGTTGGCGTCGTGCTGACATTTACGGGCTCCAACACCTACACCCGCAGTGACGAAGTGCCTCCCAACACCACTACATTCAACTACACCCCCGGTGTATCGATTGAAGGCACCCTGCCCGCGACCACACCGCTGTCCCAGTGGTCTCTGGTTCTCCAAGGTTCACCCAAAGCGGGCGACACCATCACGGTGAACGCCAATTTGTACCCAACACTGTCAGCGGGCAACGCCACCGCCATGATGGGCTTGCGCGATGTCGCCATGTTCGACGGCGCCGCCATGACGGATGGCTATGCCGGCTTGATTTCCCAAATTGGCATTCGCACCCAAAGTGCCGACTACGCCGCCAGCGTGTCGGCGACCATAGCGACCAACGTCGAGCGCGACCGTGCTGGTGTCTCGGGCGTCAATCTGGACGAAGAAGCGGCCAATTTGCTTCAGTACCAGCAGGCCTACCAGGCGTCGGCCAAAATGATCCAGATTGCGCAAAACATTTTTGACACACTCATTCAAAACCTGAGCCGCTGAATCTGGCCCCGCAGGAGTTACCACCATGTCATCATTTATTCGACTTGGGTCAGCCAATACCTACGACACCGCTCTGAGCAACCTCATGAACCGGCAGTCATCGCTTTCCAGCTTACAGGAAAACCTGACATCGGGTAAGAAGGTGGTACGCGCCAGCGACGATCCCACGGGCGCTGCTCAGGCCGAACGGGCCATCACCCGGCTTGCCCGCATCGAAACCGACCAGCGCGCGCTCGAATCCCAGCGCAACTCCATTGCGCAAGCTGAAAGCACACTTGGCGACGTCATCGATGCATTGCAAACCTTTCGTGAACTGGCGGTCAGCGCTGGCAACGGATCGCACACCACACAGGAGCGCAGTGCGATTGCATTGCAACTGACGGGTCTGCGCGATCAGGTGTTTGCCCTGGCCAACCGAAAGGACACCAATGGTCTGCCTTTGTTCAGCGCACTGGGCAGCGCACTGGCGCCGTTTGTAGGCCCGCAAGGTTTGCCACAAGACTACAACTTTGCCGGCCAACCAGGCCAGGTGGCCAGCAATGAAGTGGCAATTCCGTATGCATTGGATGGTGACCGCGCCTTCATGCACATGCCAGCGCGCGATGGCGTTTTTAATGCCACACTGACGACTGTTGCTGCACCCGCACACCAAATCGGTACCACTGGCGTTGTATTGACCGATCCCTCGTTGGTTACGGGTTCGGCCTATTCCATCAGCATTACCGGTGTCGACACCACAACTGTGCCAGGCACGACGACCGTGACCTACGATATTGCAGAAAACCCAGTTGTCAGCCCACTATTCGCCGTTCCAGCCGGCACCATAAGCTACCCCAGCAGCAACACAGCGAATATCGCTGTCACAGCCATTCCCGGTCTGTCGGTCAACATCACCGGAAAACCCGCGGTGGGCGACACGATTGCGCTAGATCCACGGCCCAGCGTCTTCAGCGTGCTCGACGACGCCATCCGCGGAATTGGCAGCGCAGTGGACGGCAATGCCGCCACCCAGGCCGTGGGGCAAGCCCTGCACAACGTGGACATTGGCATGTCACGCATCTCCTCGTCGCGCGGCCAGGCCGGTGATCTGCTGAACCGAGCCGACCGTATTTCGGCCAACCAGGAGAAACGCAGCATCCAGGTCGAAGGCGACCGCTCGCGTGCGGAAGACCTGGACATGGTCAAGGGCGTGTCGGACTTCCAGAACCAGCAAACCGGGTACCAGGCGGCGCTGCAATCGTACGCCCAGGTGCAGAAGCTGACGCTGTTTAACTACCTGGGCTAGTCACGCCCCCTGCAGCCATTGCCCAAATGGCGGCGTTGTGGAAGCGGGGTATGCCCAAATCTTCCAGGCTATCAATTTCGCCCAGCGACAGGGCGCCAAACAGGCAAGGCGAACGGGTTGCAGCTTTGAGTTGCTCAATTTCCCGTGCTGCGTTTGCTCCAAAATGCATGCGCCGTCCGGCACAGTAGAAAATCAACAGCGGATTACCGGTGATAACGGTGCCCAGCGGATCTAGCGCCTGGGCTACGGTGGCGACGCACTGGCTGTGCTCCAGATCGGGTGCGCGCAGCAAGCGCAACCGGTTGTTGGGGGGAACTTCGCCCACACACACCAGAGCCCCGTCGTCGGTAAAAGCCACCGGAATGCGCACCAGCACATCCACCACGGTCACCACGCCAAACGGAAAGTGCGCTGCAAGGTCGTAGAAGTTTTCACGGGTTAGCGTAACCCCATATTCGTTGAACACCACACTTTGGTACACCTCCAGCGCCGGGCGTCCGTCGATGGTGTCGATGCGATTACCGGAGGTAGACGTTGCCTCCATCAGCCGCTGGGACACCGGATAGCCATGGTTCAGCATGACATGGGTTGGGTGAGGCAACAACAGACCCAGGGCCCCTTCGCCCATCAGTACATGCTCGTCAAACAGGCAGGGCATAGGCTGAAAGGTCTCGCTGCCGGCGTTTACCCCGGCATACAGCAGGGCATCCCCAAACGTCTGCGGCAACCCGTCAAGCAGGGTGCCAATGTGCGGCAGCATGCCGTCAAAGATCAGAAACAGGGTAGAAGCACTGGCAGCACGCGGTGCGGGCTGGATGCTTTTGATTGCATTAGTCAAAACCGGAACACCGCCCTGCCGTGAGCCCAAGCCCGCCACCAGAAAACGCGGCGGCATGGTCTCAAAACACAGCAGCCAGGCACCGGATGTGGAGAAGCCGTTGTCTGTCACCAGCGCCGGGAAGATCGCGCCGGACATCGCTACCCCACAGGCCCGCGCCGCTTCCTGCAAAAGCCCCACGTGTTCCTTTTCTGCTTCTGGCACCAGGGCCAGGATGCCCATGTTTGGCCAGCGTTCGCTCCAGCCAGCCATCAGGGGCTGGATTTCAGCTGGGTTCAGGGCAACGTGGCGTTGGTCAATGATCATG
>DAOQRI010000252.1:0-4775 GCA_035355475.1 Rhodoferax sp.
GCCTGGTCTGCGCCACCCACCGCGACTTGCCCACCGAGATGCAGGCCGGGCGCTTCCGTGAAGACCTGTATTACCGCCTCAACGGCCTGACGCTGCGCCTACCGCCGCTGCGCGAGCGCACCGACCTGAACCAGTTGTTGCAGCGCGAACTGCAAAGCCTGATGCCCGAGCGCGCGATGTCAGTGTCGCCCGATGTGATGAAAGCCATGCAGGGCTACCACTGGCCGGGTAACGTGCGCCAGTTGTTCAACGCCCTGCGAACAGCTTGCGCTCTGGTAGAGCCGGATGAGGATGCCATCAGTTGGGAACACCTGCCCGACGACTTGCTATTGGCACTGAGACCACATTCAACTGCTCCACATTCGAGGGGCAATAAATCAGCGGTGCCAGCTCCCTCGGACCTTCGTACCCTGTCGCGCCAAACGATTGAACGCACGGTGGCCGAATGCGAAGGCAACCTGTCCGAAGCCGCACGCGCGCTGGGCATCAGCCGCAATACGCTGTACCGGCGTCGGCGCGAAATTTGATTTTTCTGAGTATTGAAAGGAGATTTTTGTGTACAAAGCAATTTCAAAAGCCATGGCAGCCGCACTGATTCCCGTTTGCACCATGTGTTTCGCCGCGGACGAGGCAACCACCACTTACGGCACAGGAACTCATTCGTTCAGCCTGGCTACGGGCAGCCCGGGCGAGTTGGGGTTGCTTAAAGTGCTGGCTGAAGATTTCGCGGTCCGCGCAGACGCCCGCATGGTTTGGATCAAGGCGGGCACCGGGCAATCCCTGGAACTGTTAAAGGCAAAGAAAGTCGATATGGTGATGGTGCATGCGCCCGCTCAAGTGGACAAGGCCGTGCAAGATGGTTGGGGTACCCATAAAACCCTCATCGGGTCCAACGAGTTCTATATCGTCGGCCCCAAGTCCGACCCAGCCGGCATTTCCAAAGCATCCAGCGCGGCCGACGCCTACCGGCAAATCAGCAGTGGTGCGCGCGCCTTTGTGTCCCGAGGCGACAACTCGGGCACGCACCAGAAAGAGATGCAAATCTGGAAGCAAGCCGGCGTGCAACCGGCAGGCGGCTGGTACATCGTGACCAAAGACTTCATGACCGCGAGCCTGAAACGTGCCAATGCCGAGGGCGCCTACTTTATGAGCGACTCCAGCACCTGGATCATGGAAAAAGGCGTGGCACCGGACCTGACCATCCTGTTTCGGGGTGACAGGTTCCTGGTCAATACTTACCATGCACTGGCCGCACCAGTCGGAGCTACCCCAGGGCGCGATACCGCAGAGAAATTTATCGCCTATGTGGCCTCGGACGCAGGCCAGAACCTGATTCGCTCCTACGGGCGTGGACAGTTCGGCGAAGGCCTCTACAACGACATGCGCTACGCCAAACAGTTCGATTAGCGCACTGCGTCAATGCCCAGCGCGCTGGCGTCCAGTGCGCCATGCCCCTGGGCAATGAGCTGGTCCATGCGCGCTGCAATCGCGGGCAGCGCGGCCAGGGGGCGGTCACCCGCGGTCTCCAGCATCAGGCGAACATCCTTGCGCGCCATGGTCAGCTCAAAGCTGGCCGCAAAGTTGCCACGGGCCATGTTGGCGCCCCTGCCCGCCACCATGGCGTTGAGATCCAGCATGCCCAGCAGTTTCACCGCGCTTTGCGGGTCCACGCCGCTGGCCTGGGCCATGGTCAGGATGTCGGCCATCATCGCCGAGACACCAATGATCATGGCGTTGCCAAAGAGCTTGTTGACGGCCGCCAGGTCAGCACGCTCGCCCATGTATTCGAGCCGCGTGGTCATGGCGGCCAATTCGGCCTGCACGCGTTCAAACAGGGCGCGGGGTCCGGCCACCATCATGGAGCCCTGGGCGTTGCGCGCGGCAGGCGGCCCCATGAAAACCGGGCAGTGCAGGTAGGCAATGCCAAGTGCGGCCAGACGCGCTGCACGCGCGACGGTCAGCTCCGGCAGCGTCGTGGTGTGGTCCAACACCACCGCGTTGGGCGCCAGCTGAGGCCGTGCGGCTTCGATCACGTCATCGACCACCGCATCGTCCTTGAGGACCAGATGCACCCGGCTTGCGCCCTGCACCGCTTCTGCGGGTGTGGACACGGCTTTGACGCCGAACGGCACCAACGCCAGTGCCTTGTCGGGCGTGCGGTTCCAGGCCGCAACGGTGTCGCCGCGCCTGGCTGCGGCCTCGGCGAATGCGGCTCCGAGCAAGCCAGTACCCAAAAATGCAATGTTTGCCATGGTGTTCAGTGACTCCGGTTTATGGGTTTCCAAAACTCTCAGGCATTTGCACAGCGACCACTTCGCCACGCGCCGTGGCAACGCCCTTGGCGAACACGGTGGTCTCCACTATCACCTTGCGGCCCCGGATTTCTTTCACCCGGCCGCGCAGCTCCAGTACGCCGTCTATCGGTGTGGGCTTGAGGTAGTCCACATGCAGTGAACCGGTAACGAAGCGAAATGGTGGCAAGGTATCCATTTCACGGCCTTCCGAGCGGTACATGGCCGCCGCCGCGGTGCCGGTGCTGTGGCAGTCAATCAGGGACGCAATCAAGCCGCCGTAGGCATAGCCCGGAATCGCCGTGTGGTAGGGCTCGGGCGTGAAACGGGTGACGGACTCTTCGCCCTCCCAGTGCGTCTTGATCTGGTGGCCGTGCTGGTTGTGGGAGCCGCACCCGTAGCACTGCGCCACGTTGTCGGGGTAGTAGTCCTGAAAGGCTTTCATGGGCTTTCCTGTAAATGGTTGCGTTCAAGCCATATTAACGGCCCGTGACGACCGCATTGGGAAAGAACAATTGCTCACCGCCAATTTTGTAGCTGGCAATCACCGCCTGCCCCGGTGCGGAAACCACCCAATCCACAAACTTCTGGCCCTCCGCCACTTTGACATGCGGGTGCTTGGCCGGGTTGACCAGCATCACGCCATACTGGTTAAAGAGCCGGGTATCGCCCTCCACCAGAACGGTCAAGTCACCCCGGTTCTTGAAGCTCAGCCATGTGCCCCGGTCGGCCATCACGTAGGCACCTGTGCCGGATGCCATATTGAGTGCCGGGCCCATGCCGCAGCCACATTCTTTGTAGCCACTGCCTTTGGCTTCCAGAAGACCGGCCGTCTTCCAGAAGCGCAGCTCGGCGGCATGGGTGCCGCTTTTGTCGCCGCGCGAAATGAAGCTGGCGTTGGCGGCTGACAATTTCTTGAGTGCCTCCACCACATCTTTGCCCTTGACTTTTGCAGGATCAGCCGCGGGGCCAACCAGCACGAAGTCGTTGTACATGACGGGAAAGCGTTTGACTGCAAAGCCGTCGGCCACAATTTTTTCTTCGGCCACCTGGTCGTGCACAAACAGCACATCCGCGTCACCCCGGCGGCCCATATCCAGCGCCTGACCGGTGCCAAGCGCCACGACCTTCACATCGATGCCGCTGGCCTTTTTGAACTCCGGCAGCAGGTGCGCAAACAGACCGGACTGTTCGGTTGACGTGGTCGATGCGACCACAATGCTCTGCGCCTGCGCTGCAAACGTTGCTACAACACTGATAGCAGTCAGCGTATATTTGACAAGGGCTAGGGGCCCAAAAGGCTTTGAAAATTTCATGCAGACTCTCCTTTGACGAACAAATGGGCCGCCGGGTACTGCTGTTGCAGCAACGGCCCGCTAAAAAAATCTTCCACCGGCAGATCGGCCAGCACACGGCCCTGCTCCAGGTACACCACACGGCTGGCCAGGCGCTTGACCTGGCCCAGGTTGTGGCTGGCAAAAACCAGGGTCATGGACTGGCTTTGGTGGGCGAACTCATGGATTAGCGCCTCCACCTCGCGCTTGGCATGCGGGTCCAGGCTGGCTGTGGGTTCGTCCAGCAACAGCACCTGGGGTGACAGCGCCCAGGCCCGTGCCAGCGCCACGCGCTGTTGCTGCCCGCCCGAGAGCGTGCGGGCATTGCGGTGCGCCAGATCACCCAGGCCCACACGGGCCAATGCGGCATAGGCCCGCAAGCTGGCGTCGCGCCAGGGCGTGCCGCGCAGCCACAGCCCCAGGGCGATGTTGCCCCGCACCGACAAGCGCATCAGGTGCGGGCGCTGGAACAGCATGGCATGTGGTCGACTGGCATCGCGCACCACCTGACCCGAGGTGTGCACAGCCAACCCGTGCAACAGGCGCAGCAACGTGCTCTTGCCACTGCCATTGGCACCCACCAGTGCCACTCGTTCGCCGGGCTGCACCGTCAGATTCACCTCGCGCAGTGCAGACACGCCGGCAGCCGCGCGGCCGTAGTGAACGCCAGCGGAAGTCAGATCAAACACCGGCTTCACGCGACACCGCCCACCGTTGCGACCGACAGGCTGCCACCTTCGGCCTGCTCACTCCAGTAGCGCAGAGCCGCTATCAGGGCGTTGAGCAACAGCACAACGCCCAGCAGCACCAGCCCCAGGCCCAGGGCGAGCGGCAGGTCACCCTTGCTGGTTTCCAGCGCGATCGCGGTGGTCATAACCCGCGTGAAGCCGTCAATATTGCCGCCCACAATCATCACCGCGCCCACCTCTGAAATGGCGCGACCAAACGAAGCAATCACCACGGTCAGCAATGCATATCGCTCGTCCCAGGCCAGCAGCAGGCTGCGCAGCAGCGAGCCCGCGCCCAGGGAACGCAGTTGCTCGCCATGGGTGTTTTCAGCGTCCTCCACCGCCTGGCGGGTCAGAGCGGTGACCACCGGCAGCACCAGCAGCGCCTGTGCCACCACCATGGCCTTGAACGAAAACAGCCA
>DAOQRI010000253.1:0-4774 GCA_035355475.1 Rhodoferax sp.
GAGCCCTGTGAACTACAGATCGGCGACCGCAATACCATCCGCGAATTTTGCACTTTCAATATCGGGTCGCCTGGCGATGAAGGCGTAACCCGTCTGGGCAATGACAACTGGATCATGGCATACGTGCATTTAGCACATGATTGCGTGGTCGGCAACAACACCATTTTCGCCAATAACTCGCAGTTGGCCGGGCATGTGCACGTGGGTGACTGGGCCATACTGGGCGGGTTTACGGTGGTGCATCAGTTTGTACGATTGGGACCGCATTGCATGACAGCTTTGTGTTCCATGCTGGTAGCCGATGTGCCTCCTTTTGTGATGTGCCAGGGACAACCCGCAGCGGCGCGCTCCATGAACTTTGAAGGCTTGCGCCGTCGTGGGTGGTCACCCCAGCGCATCAGTGGCATCAAGGCCATGCACAAGGCACTCTACCGTGATGAACTCACGCTGGAACAATCGAAGTTGCGAATTGCCGAGCTCAAAGACCAGGACCCGGAGCTCGCCGTGGATGTGACCATGATGCTGACCTTTCTGGATCAGACATCCTCGCAGCGTGGCATCGTCCGCTGAACTGAGCACATGCTAACGGCTTCGCCGGTGGTATCCGTGCCACAAGCCTATCCAGCTGTTGCCATGGTTGCGGGCGAAGCGTCGGGTGATTTGTTGGCCGGACTGTTACTGGGTGGGTTGCATGCGCGTTGGCCGCACCTGACCTGCGCAGGCATTGGTGGACCACAGATGGCGCGACACGGGTTTAGCGCCTGGTGGCCGCACCACAAACTCTCCGTGCACGGGTTTGGCTGGGAAGTACTACGGCGCTACCACGAAATCGTGGGTATCCGCAATCAGTTGCGGGCCCGCTTGCTGGACCAACGCCCTGACGTATTCATCGGGGTCGATGCGCCAGATTTCAATCTCGATCTGGAGCGCAATTTGCGCGGGCAGGGTATCAAGACAGTTCACTTTGTTTGCCCGTCAATCTGGGCATGGCGTGCCGAGCGGGTGGAGAAAATCCGCCGCAGCGTGGATCACGTACTGTGTATTTTCCCGTTCGAGCCCGAGTTGTTGGCTCGCCATGGCATAGCGGCCACCTATGTAGGTCATCCATTGGCTGGCGTGATTCCGCTGGAGCCAGATAAAGCCGCTGCCCGCAGTGCGTTGGGCCTTCAGGCCGACGACCGCGTGCTGGCGCTATTGCCAGGCAGTCGTGCATCCGAGATCCGGCATCTTGCTTCATGCTTCTTTAGGGCTGCGGCCCTCATAAAACAAGCGCGATCAGCTATCAAATTGATAGTTCCTGCGGTACCCGCCCTGCGCGGAGCCATCGAGTATGCCGCCGCGCAGGCGGGCGTGCGAGAGCAGATTCAGATTGTCGATGGTCAGTCGCACACGGTGCTGGCGGCATGTGATGTCACACTGATCGCCAGCGGTACAGCCACTCTGGAGGCAGCCTTGTTCAAACGCCCGATGGTCATTGCCTACCGCATGGGCTGGCTGTCGTGGCAGATCATGCGGCGCAAACAGTTGCAGCCATGGGTTGGTTTGCCCAATATCCTGAGCCAGGACTTCATCGTGCCCGAGTTGATACAGGACCGAGCGACCCCGCAGGCCCTGGCAGATGCGGTGCTTCAGTGGTTTGACGATCTGGACCATAGGCCTGCAAAAATGCAAGCTCTGCAACAACAATTTGTCACGATGCACCACAGTTTGCGCCGCGACACTTCCGCCTTGGCAACTGATGCGATCGAAAAAATTCTTGCACGCTGAGCAGGTCGCGCTGTCCTGGGATACGCCTGGCTTGATGGCGGGTGTGGATGAGGCTGGGCGTGGCCCACTGGCAGGGCCAGTGGTTGCCGCAGCCGTGATTCTGGACGACCGTAACCCGATCCAGGGTCTGGCCGATTCAAAAGTTCTCACAGCGCGTCGACGCGACCAGTTGTTTGATGAAATCCGCGCGAAGGCGCTGTGCTGCTCGGTTGCAGAAGCCAGTGTTGAAGAAATAGATGCGCTCAACATATTGCAGGCCACCCTGCTGGCGATGCGCCGGGCGGTCGAAGGGCTGCGTCTTAAACCCGTTTTGGTTTTGGTGGATGGGAACCGGTTGCCCACGCTCAGCATGCGGGCTGAGGCCATCGTCAAGGGCGACAGCAAAGTTGCAGCCATTTCTGCAGCTTCCATTTTGGCCAAAGTCACGCGCGACCGCTGGTGTGCCGAATTGGATACGCAATACCCCCAGTATGGCTTTGCGGGCCACAAGGGCTATGGCACGGCTGAGCACTTGCAGGCATTGCAAAACCACGGCGCTTGTCCGCAGCACCGTAAAACCTTCAGCCCGGTGGCCAGGGTGTTGACGTGAGCGAAGCGGTCTTCATATCGTCACGGGACAATCCCTTGCTCAAGGAACTGCGCCGGGTCGCCCATGACAGCACGGCCTATCGCAAGGCTGGACGCTTCTGGATTGAAGGAGACCATCTGTGCAGCGCGGCACTGCAGCGTGGCCAGCGGCCGGCTGTTGCTGTTTTTTCAGAGGAGTATTGGCCTCTAGCCCTCGTGGAATATACACGGAGTGCTATCAAATGCATAGTAATACCGAGGAAATTGTTTGCTGAACTGAGCGGCCTGGAGTCGCCTGCTGGAGTCGGGTTTGTTCTGGAACTGCCGACGGATACCGTTTTGCAGGCAGGGGTGGCTACCGTTATCCTGGACCGCGTGCAGGATGCCGGCAACGTGGGTTCAGTGTTGCGCAGCGCCGGGGCTTTTGGTTTCAGGCAGGTGGTGGCGCTTAGTGGAACGGCCGCACTGTGGTCGCCCAAGGTGCTGCGGGCCGGCATGGGGGCCCACTTTGGCTTGCATTTGGTGGAGGGTGCATCCCTTGAAGATCTGGCAATCCTTCAAGTGCCGGTGGTGGTGACGAGTTCGCACCAAGGCGATTTGATCCAGAACCTGCGCCTGCCCCAACCCTGCGCATGGGCCTTCGGGCATGAAGGGCAGGGTGTTGGTTCCAGCTTGATGGCCCTGGCAGCGGTGCATGTTCGTATTGGCCAGCCGGGCGGAGAGGAATCGCTCAATGTCGCCGCAGCAGCAGCCATCTGCCTGCATGCCAGCAGCCTGATTCCCCATTAGGGAAATACGTCCAACCTCATAAGCAAGGACCGGTCAGCCGCTATAATGAGAGGCTTTCCAGAAAACAGCCGTCCCAAGCGCATTTCAAGCACCTTTCCCAACCAACAACAGCCGCCAAGAATCGTTCTTGAGCACGCTTGGGCGCACCCGTAACACAGTCGGAGAACCCAGTGCTTTTGTCTCTCAAGGGAACCACCCCCCCCGCCATTCTGGCGCTCGCAGACGGCACGGTCTATATTGGCAATTCCATTGGAGCCAGTGGCTCCACAGTCGGCGAGGTCGTGTTCAACACGTCCATGACCGGCTACCAGGAGATCCTGACAGATCCCAGCTATTGCCAGCAGATCGTGACCCTCACGTACCCCCACATTGGTAACTACGGTACCAACCCCGAAGACATCGAGTCTGACAAGGTCCACGCGGCCGGTTTGATCATCCGTGATCTGCCCATGGTGGCCTCCAATTTCCGCAGTACCGCATCACTCAGTGAATACCTGGTTCATGCCGGAACGGTTGCCATTGCCAACGTGGACACCCGTCAGTTGACCCGCCAGTTGCGCACCCAGGGTGCACAGAATGGTTGCATTCTGGCTCTGGCAACGGGTGAGGCGGTGACGCCCGCAGCAATTGAAAAGGCGATTGCCGCCGCCAAAGCTGCACCGTCCATGGCCGGTTCGGATCTGGCCAAGGTGGTGTCTGCAAAGCAGACCACGCAATGGACAGAAGCAGAGTGGACATTGGGGTCCGGATACGGCCAGCAGACCGCACCGCGCTTCCACGTCGTGGCCTATGACTTCGGCGTCAAGAAGAATATCTTGCGGATGTTGGCTGAGCGCGGCTGCAAGGTCACCGTGGTACCCGCGCAAACATCGGCAGCGGAAGTGCTGAAATTCCAGCCGGATGGCATTTTCCTGAGCAATGGTCCTGGCGACCCAGAACCCTGCGACTACGCCATCGCCGCTGGCAGGGAACTCATCGAAACCGGTACGCCGACGTTTGGTATTTGTCTGGGACACCAGATCATGGCCCTGGCATCCGGCGCCAAAACTTTCAAGATGAAGTTCGGGCACCATGGAGCCAACCACCCGGTGAAGGATCTGGACAGCGGTCGCGTGTCCATCACCAGCCAGAACCACGGTTTTGCGGTCGATGAGCGCACCTTGCCCGCCAACCTGCGCGCCACCCATGTCAGCCTGTTTGACAATACGCTGCAAGGACTGGAGCGTACCGACAAGCCAGCATTTTGTTTCCAGGGTCACCCTGAGGCCTCGCCCGGTCCGCACGACATCGGCTACTTGTTTGACCGATTCATCCGCTCCATGGAAAAAGTCCAGGGTCTGCGCGCATGAGTTTTTACGGGGTCACCGATATCTGGACCTATGTGATTGGCGCCATTGGCATCATCTTGCTGCCCGGCCCCAATTCGCTGTTTGTCCTCTCAGTTGCCACCGCGCGTGGTGCCAGAGCCGGTTGGCAAGGTGCGTGTGGCGTGTTTGTGGGTGACACCATCCTGTTGACGCTGACTGCCCTTGGCGCGGCGAGCTTGCTGCGCAGTAACCCAGCGCTTTTCATGGTGGTGAAGTACGCGGGTGCGGCCTACCTGGCCTGGTTGGGCGTGAATTTGGTGTGGGCGGCCATCCAGAAGTGGCGT
>DAOQRI010000254.1:0-4771 GCA_035355475.1 Rhodoferax sp.
GCTATGGTTTTGTGGGCTGGCATCCGGTGGAGCGTTCCATGCTGGTGCGCCACCGAGAGCAGGGCGCCAATATTGCACAGGTCTACTGGCTGAAGTCACCAGGCGGCAAGCTGGAGAAGATCACCGACTTCCCCGACCCGGTGTCATCCGCCTCGTTCGCACCCCACCACGGCAATTACATCGTCTACGGGCGTGACGCGGGGGGCAACGAGGCCACCCAGATTTTCCGCATGGATCTGGCGACAAAGCAATCCACCCTGCTGTCCAACCCCGATGAGCGCAGTGCCTACACCTGGTCAAAAAAGGGCGACAGGGTGCTAATTGAATCCGTTCCGCTAGACAAAACGGCTAAAGGCGGCACCCGAACCCAGGTTACGACCACACTGACCCTGGTGGACCCCCTCAAGCCCGAAGGCAAGACCCGCTTGGCGGAATTGCCAGGCGGTGGCTGGGGCAATTTCAGTTTCACCCACGATGACGCGACGGTAGTAGCCCAGCAGTACCGAACGCCCAACGACTCGGACGTGTTCCTGATCGACGCCAAGACCGGCGCGCGGGAGAAAATCCTTCCCAAAGAAGGTGCTTCTGCTGCAGGTTTCAATGGCTTTGAGTGGAGCAAAGACAACCAGCGCCTGTTCATGACCACCAACACCGGAGGCGAGTTCTCCGAACTGGCGGTGTATGACCGTCGTGACAAAACGATGACGGTGTTGTCGCACCACATTCCGTGGGATATCGAGAATTTCAGCCTGTCGGCAGACGGACAGCGTCTGGTGGCCATCGCCAACAACAACGGGCGTGACGAGATGCATCTGTTTGATGCCACTAGCGGTAAGGAGCTGGCGCGGCCTGACGTGACTGCGGGCTCTTTTGGTGGCGGGCATTGGCACGACAACCAGCACGCCACGCTGGGCTTCTCGCTGAACTCACCGCAAAGCCCGGGTGATGTTTACAGCCTGGACACCCAGACCGGCAAGACCGAGCGTTGGACAGTGGCCAGTGCGCCGGCTGGAGTAAAGCCCGATACCTTTATCAGCCCGGAGCTGGTGCAGATCAAGAGCTTTGATGGACTCACCGTCAGCGGATGGCTGTTTCTGCCCGATGCGGCCAAGTTCCCGGGCAAGCGGCCCGTTCTCGTGAGTTTCCACGGCGGTCCTGAGGGGCAGTCGACCGTTCGGTTCATGGGGCGCTACAACTACTTTCTCAATGAAATGGGCATTGCGGTGCTGATGCCCAATGTGCGCGGCTCGTCCGGCTATGGCAAGACCTACCTGGACCTGGACAACGGCTTCAAGCGCAAGGATTCGGTCAAGGACGGCGGCGCGTTCCTGACCTGGGCCGCCACGCACCCCAGGCTCGATGCCAAGCGCATCGTGGTGTCGGGCGGCAGCTATGGTGGCTACATGAGCCTGGCCACGGCGGTGGACTACAGCCCGCTCATCCGCGGTGCGATTGATGTGGTGGGGATCAGCAGCTTTGTGACCTTTCTGAACAACACCGAAAGCTACCGGCGTGACCTGCGCCGCGTGGAATACGGAGACGAACGCGACCCCGCCATGCATGCCTTTCACGAAAAGATTGCGCCATTGAACAACGCCGCGTCCATCACCGTACCCCTTTATGTTGTGCAGGGCAAAAACGACCCACGCGTGCCGTATACCGAAGCCCAGCAAATGGTGGCGGCGGTGCGCAAGAACAATGTGCCGGTGTGGTACCTGTTGGCCGACAACGAGGGGCATGGATTCCGACGCAAAGCTAATGCCGATTTCGAGTTCTACACGACGGTGCGGTTTCTGGAAAAAACACTGATCGAATAGCCCAGACCGGGTGAAAACCCTTAGATTTTCGTAGGTTATATTGTTCGCTCGAAAACAGTTTGAGCGATATGGCGGTATACGAAACCGGATCTGTGAACGCAAACGGCGTGCGCCCCCAGGCAGCAGAGGGTTGGGGTTGCCTGATTTATAAGCCGGGGCATGCTGATCCGGTTCAGGCGGGTGCCGAGATTCTGCGGCGTCTGGGGCTCGCAGATTTGCAGACCGTGGTTCTTGCAGAGTCCGTGTGCTTGCCCGACGGTGTGGGCCTGTCGCTGCGTTTGCGCGCAGAACAAGCCCAGGCCTGGGCGCCTGGGCTGGATACCTTGACGCTTGCGGCCCGGCTGCACCTGGATACCACCGCACATGTTCAGGACCTGGTCCGGGAGATTGTGGTGTCCATGTTGATGGGGCCGGTTGTTTTCGAGTTTCCGAGTGTGGATGAACTGATGAGCGCGGTGCGCATTCGCGTCAACATTGTTCAAGCCGCCAGAAAGACCACGCTGGCATTTCACACCAGCGAAGCCGAGCGTCCGGCGGATTATTGGGTGTATGACGAAGACCGGGGATTCGTCACCCGGCCCAGTGTGTCACTGATCCGGGCTCTGGAGATGGCGACACAGCCGGGGGTGTCGGGCGCACTGTATTCCTTCTCGTGCTACCGCGCATCGGAGTACCTGATTTTGCTGGGTATTGCGCAGGAGTTGGAGCACTGCAACCCACCGCTCTATGCACAGTTGCAGTCCATGTGGGGTACGCACCCCATCAAGTCGGGCAAATTCCATGATGTTTTTCTGCACGAACAAGGCACCATGGAGGCGCCACTGCCACCCCATTACTTTGTTCCGGGTGACCGGACCTGGTTTCGTAACCCGGACGAGGCGTCCGCGGATGCATCCGGCTTTGAGGGGTCGTGGGTGATGTACCTGGGCAGCGGGCTGTTCAACAATTTCTGGAAGCGGGATTGCCCCTACACCTTGACCGACAAGTGCCTGGAGATCTACCACTGGCGGCACGGCCTATTCAAGGATGCGCAGGGCGAAGAGCGCATTGATGAGGAGAAAGTGGCGCAACTGGTCGGCGCTTCGATGCAGGACGCAGATGAGGTCCGGCGGATTGTGGCCGAGATGTCGCGCTATCGGGAAGCACGCGGCGTTTACACCTCCGCTGGCGGCTGCATCGACACCACGCGCGAGTTTGCGCGTTGGGTTTGCCCAGGCACGGCCGATCTGGTGTTGCCACTGTCCTAGATTCATGCCCCGCCGTTTGATCCACATTGATGCTGCCAAGGTGGTGGCATCGAATCTCATTGTGCTGCACCACTTTGTGGTCTACGGCCCCCTGGCCGAAGTGTTGGATCAGGCCGCACCCGGTTTGACGGACTGGTTCTTTGAGTACGCACGCATGGCCGTCCAGGTGTTTTTGGTGATTGGTGGGTACTTTGCCGCAAGTTCCCTGGCGCCGCATGGCGATTGGCAGCACCGTCAGCCGTTGCGCAGTGTGGCGCAGCGTTTTGTGCGCCTGGTTTTGCCACTGGGTGCGGCCCTGCTGGTGACTGTGGCCAGTAGCGCGCTGACCCGGCAATCGCTCCAGGCGGACTTTGTTCCCGCAGCGCCAAGTGGGTTGCAATTGCTGTCGCATGCGACCTTGAGCTATGGCGTGCTGGGTGTTGAGCCATTGTCGGCTGGCATCTGGTATGTAGCCATCGATTTCCAGCTTTTTGCCTTGATGACCCTGTTGTTATGGGGGGGACGCAAGCAGGCCCAGTGGCTGGTTGCGTTTGCCGGGCTGGCCTCGCTCTTCTATTTCAACCTTCATGCAGAAGGGGACAACTGGGCGCCCTATTTCTTTGGGTCCTATGCGATGGGGGCTTTTGCGTGGTGGGGCGGGCACTCGCGTCATTCCGGTAAGTGGTTGCTGGCTCTGGCCCTTGTCGGGGTTGCTGCGCTGGTGTGGGACTTTCGGGAGCGCATCGCTCTGGCCTGGATGGTGGCCATGGTGCTGGGGTTGGCCCGTAGCCGCCTGTCAACACAAAAACTGGCAGCGCTGTTCTGGCCCGGCTTGCAGAGGTGGATCAGGCGCGGTGCACGCAGTTCCTATGCACTCTTTTTGACCCATTTTTCCGTCTTGATGCTGGCCAATGCGCTGTGGGCGAATCAGGGTTGGGTGTCGCTGAGCGCCCTCGTGGGTGTGGTGCTGGGTGCCTGGGGCACGTGTCTGCTGGTGGCGATGGTCTTCGAGCGCTTTGTGGAGCGACCTCTTTCACTGATCCGGCTGTGACCGTGGCGCTATAGGCGTTCGGCCACGGTCATGGCCAGCGAGACGCTCAATATCGCCAGTGCAGTCGATACCGCTACGCTGGCCGTGACCAGTTCCTCCGCCACCTGGTAACGCTGCGAGAACATGAAGACGTTGGCGCCAATCGGTAACGACGCGGTCACCACCATCACGGTCAACGGCAGGCCGTGGAGTCCCATCAACAGACCGATGAGGGCGACCAACCCGGGTAAAACCAGGTTCTTGAGCAGACTCAGGCCCAACGCACCTTTCAATTGGCGGCCGATGCGGGCGTTGGCCAGTGTGGCGCCCACCAGCAGCAACGACATGGGACCCATGGCGGTACCCAACAATTGCAGTGGCCGGTCCAGGACGGCGGGCATGACCAAACCGGTCTGAGCAAACAGCAGCCCCATCAGGATGGGCAGCGGCACCGGGTGCAGGATGCCGTTGCGCAGCGCATCCAGCACGGGGCGGTGCCACGAGCCTGTCTTTTCCGGTCCTAATGCTGTGGCGGCGGGCTGTCGCAGCGCTGCCAGTTCCAGCGCGATGGTGGCCAGCGTAAGCAGAATCAGTGCGTGCAGCGAAATGATGGTGAACAGGGTGACCAGTCCCGCTTCGCCATAGGCCAGGCTGATCAGCGGGATGCCGATGGCGACGGTGTTGCTGAAAGTGGCCGC
>DAOQRI010000255.1:0-4766 GCA_035355475.1 Rhodoferax sp.
ATTGCCACTGGGTTGCTGTTCAATGTCATTCCTAAAGGGTTTTTTCCGGAAGAAGACATTGGTCAGATTTCTGCTTCCACTGAGGCTGCGGAAGACACATCATTCCCGGAGATGGTGCGCCTGCAGGAGCGGGCAGCCGCGGTAATTCGTTCAGACCCCAATGTCTTTGCCGTCAGTTCATTCAATGGAGGTAGCGGATCGCAAAACGCGGGGCGCATGTTCATCACCCTCAAACCGCGTGACCAGCGTTTGCCCATGAAGCAGGTGGTTGAGGGGTTGCGTCGCAGTTTGCGGGAAGTAAGCGGTATCAGTGTGTTTATGCGGCCGATTCAAAATTTGCAGTTGGGGGGGCGGCAGAGTAAAGCGCAATACCAATACATCCTGCAAAGCGTGCGTGCGGATGAACTGAGTGATTGGGCCGGCAAATTGCAGGAAAAATTGCGTAGCGATCCGTTGTTTCGAGATGTCACCAGTGATGCCCAGTTGCGCAGCCTGCAGGCACAACTCAATATCGACCGGGATCGTGCAAATGCCCTGGGAGTGTCCATAGAGGCCGTTCGCAGTGCGCTGTTTGCGGCCTTTGGTGAGCGCCAGGTTTCCACTATTTACCTGCCAACGGACAGTTATCAGGTCATTCTGGAGGTGGCCCCACAAGCCAAGCTTGACGAAAGTGCCATTAACAACATTTACGTGCGCGCGACATCGGGAACACTTGTCCCGCTGGGATCGTTTACAAAAGTCGAGAGAACGGTTGGCCCCACCTCTATCAACCATGTGGGGCAGTTGCAGGCAGTCACCGTGTCTTTCAATCTAGCACCGGGAGCGGCTTTGGGCGATGCAACTGCGCAAATTGACAAGGCACGGGATGCGATTGGACTGCCGACTTCCGTTATTACCAGCTACGGCGGCGAGGCTGCGGTTTTCAAGAATGCGCAAGGCAGTCAGGCTGTTTTGATCGTTTCTGCGTTGCTGGTGATTTATGTGCTGCTTGGCGTGCTGTATGAAAGCTATATACACCCGATTACGATTCTCGCCGGCCTTCCATCAGCGGCGGTTGGCGCCTTGGGCACATTGATGCTGTTTGGTCAGGACTTGACGGTGATTGCAACGATCGGAATCTTGTTACTGATCGGTATCGTCAAAAAGAACGCGATCATGATGATCGATTTTGCATTGGACGCGCAGCGCCACCACGGCATGACACCCGAGCAGGCGATTCGCGAGGCATGCGTGCTGCGTTTTCGTCCGATCATGATGACGACTCTGGCGGCCTTGATGGGCGCGCTGCCCATTGCCCTGGGAGTCGGAGCGGGGTCCGAACTTCGCCAACCGCTTGGTCTCGCTGTCGTGGGTGGTTTGGTATTCTCCCAGGCGGTCACTCTTTACATTACGCCCGTGATCTACTTGGCGCTGGATCGATTCAGCGGCAAGGGGCCTGTTACGACTCCAGAGTCTTTGGTGGCCTGAGCCGCACTGCCGCCATCGGATGCGACGTGGGGCGACAGACGCCTCAGCCGCCGATGTAGCTCATTTCAACCCGACGCATGGCCACTCCGGAATCCTGTGGCATGGCCGCTCTCAATTCAGAGTAGCGATCCGCACGTCCGTTCCAGATGTGACCGATGGCGGATGCAAGGTCGTCATCTGTCGCCTTGCCTCGAATCAAACTGCGCAAGTCGTAACCCTGATTGGCAAATAGGCACAAATAAAGTTGACCTTCAGTTGAAAGGCGAGCCCGATTGCAGTCACCGCAGAAAGCCCGGGTGACGCTGCTGATGACACCAATTTCACCCGCCGCGAGATCATGTGAGCCAGTTGCGTTTGCATACCCCCAACGCTGGGCTGTTTCTCCCTGACTGGATGGTTCCAGTGCGACCAGGGGCATTTCGGCCTGCAACCTCTTAATGACTTCGCTTGACGGAACGACATCATTCATGCGCCACCCGTTGGTGGCGCCAACATCCATGTACTCAATAAACCGCAGCACCTTGCCGGAGCCTTTGAAGTGCCGGGCCATGGGCAGTATTTCTTGGTCGTTAGTTCCTCGCTTCACCACCATATTGATCTTGATAGGCCCGAGCCCCGCCTCGTGCGCCGCGTGTATCCCGTCCAGCACGGCTGACACTGGGAAATCCACATCGTTCATACTGCGAAAGACCGCATCGTCCAGCCCGTCCAGACTTACTGTTACGCGCTGAAGTCCAGCCGCTTTGAGTGCGACTGCCTTTCGCGCCAACAATGCACCATTTGTCGTAAGGGTCAAATCCAGTGGCTTGCCGTCGGGCGTGCGCAGGTTTGCCAGTTGCTCAATTAAGCCTTCAATGTTCTTGCGCAAAAGGGGCTCGCCACCTGTTAGACGGATTTTTCGTACTCCGTGCCTCACAAACTGCTTTGCGATGCGCACCACTTCTTCAAAAGAGAGAAGTGCCGCGTGTGGCAGGTAAGCATAGTCCTTGTCAAAGACTTCCTTGGGCATGCAGTAACTGCATCGGAAGTTGCATCGATCAGTCACACTGATGCGCAAATCGTGCAAATGCCGCCCCATACGGTCGCTCACAAGACCACTTGCAGCCATTCGGCTTTCTGGTAGCAAGGCTTGGGGTGGAACCTGCAGGGCGCCGACACGCAGGTCGGTAACAGCTATTACTTTGGAACTGAAGTGTTCAGACATAGTTGCTATTGTCCGCAAAAAAAAAGCCCGCATGCAGCGGGCTTCTATTAATTGAGCAATGCGGATTAGCCGCCGTGCAATTTCATCATCACTGGCACAATCAGCAGTGCCACGATATTGATAATCTTGATCAACGGGTTAATCGCTGGGCCGGCTGTGTCCTTATAGGGGTCACCCACCGTGTCGCCAGTCACAGCAGCTTTGTGTGCTTCAGAGCCTTTGCCGCCAAAGTTGTCGTCTTCGATGTACTTCTTGGCGTTGTCCCAGGCACCGCCACCGGTACACATGGAGATGGCCACAAACAGGCCGGTTACGATGGTACCCATCAACAATCCGCCCAATGCCGCTGGACCGAGGACCAGACCCACCAGAATCGGTGCTACCACTGGCAGCAGCGACGGAATCATCATTTCCTTGATGGCAGCAGTGGTCAGCATGTCCACAGCCGTGTCGTATTCGGGTTTACCGGTACCGTCCATGATGCCCTTGATCTCGCGGAACTGACGTCGCACTTCAACCACCACTGAGCCCGCAGCGCGTCCAACGGCTTCCATTGCCATGGCACCGAAGAGGTACGGAATCATGCCGCCGATGAACAGACCAATAATGACCTTGGGGTTGCTCAGATCAAATGTGACATGTGCACCCAGGCCTTCAAGCTTGTGGGTGTAGTCCGCAAACAATACCAAAGCCGCCAGACCTGCCGAGCCGATGGCATAGCCTTTGGTCACAGCCTTTGTGGTGTTTCCCACAGCGTCCAGCGGGTCTGTGATGTCGCGCACGCTCTTGGGCATTTCGCTCATTTCCGCAATACCACCTGCGTTATCGGTAATGGGGCCATAGGCGTCCAGTGCGACCACGATTCCGGCCATGCTGAGCATGGAGGTGGCCGCAATCGCAATGCCATACAGGCCAGCCAAGGCAAAAGCGGTGTAGATTGCCACGCAGACAAACATCACAGGCCAAGCGGTGGAACGCATCGATACACCCAGGCCGGCAATGATGTTGGTACCGTGCCCGGTAGTGGAAGCTTCAGCGATATGCCTGACGGGGGCGTACTGGGTGCCGGTGTAGTACTCGGTGATCCAGACCAAAACTGCGGTCAGAATCAGGCCTACGGCACAAGCCCAAAACAAATTCATGCTGCTTATGGTTTTGCCGTCGGTCAGTGTCATGGTAGCGGGTAGTGCGCTTTGGGTGACAAAGAAAAATGCCACCAGCGATAAGCCGCCGGCCACGGCAAGACCTTTGTACAGGGCGGGCATGACGTTGGTCATGCCGGGTGAGGCTTTGACAAAGAAGCAGCCAATGATGGAAGCCACAATCGACACCGCTCCCAGTGCTAGCGGATACACAACAGCGCTGGTACCAGCGCCTGTGACCATCAGGGCACCCAGCACCATGGTTGCAATCAGCGTCACAGCATAAGTTTCAAACAGGTCAGCGGCCATACCGGCGCAGTCACCTACGTTGTCACCCACGTTGTCAGCAATCACGGCGGGGTTGCGCGGATCATCCTCCGGAATGCCCGCTTCAACTTTGCCCACGAGGTCAGCTCCCACGTCGGCGCCCTTGGTGAAAATGCCACCGCCCAGACGGGCAAAGATCGATATCAATGAGGAACCGAAGGCAAAACCGATCAGCGGGTTAAGCATCTGTGCCAGATTCTTGTCTGGCGTCATGTTGCCGTTGCCGGTCAGGAACCAGTAAAAACCAGTCACACCCAACAAACCCAAGCCAACCACCAGCATGCCAGTGATGGCACCACCGCGAAAGGCCACGTCCAGTGCCGGGCCAATGCCTTTGGTAGCGGCTTGCGCGGTACGCACGTTGGCGCGCACCGACACGTTCATGCCAATAAAACCGCAAGCCCCTGAGAGCACAGCGCCGACGACAAAGCCGACTGCGCTCATGCTGTCCAGAAAGACTGCAATCAGAATTGTCAGCACCACACCAACCATGGCAATGGTCTTGTATTGGCGTGCCAAATAGGCGGCTGCACCGGTTTGGATCGCGGCAGCGATCTCCTGCATGCGTGCGTTGCCTGCGTCTTGGGAAAGAATCCAGCTGCGTGCCCAGAAGCCGTATGCCACGG
>DAOQRI010000256.1:0-4761 GCA_035355475.1 Rhodoferax sp.
GACCTGGCCACCCGCCTGGACACCCTCGAGCACGACCTGGCCAGCCTGCAGCATCGGATCGACACCTTGAACGCCCTCGCCCCGCTCGGCCAACCCGGTTCAACCACCCCTGCAATCGCCGCGGCGTACCAATACCCGGCGCTGGCCGACTGGATCGACGAGGTGTTCGCGCGCTTGGCCGCCCGGCACCAGGCCCGCTGCCTGCATCCGGTGCGCCAGCGCCGCGCTGCGTTCGGCCCATTGGCCGTATGTGGCATGAAGTGCAGTTCCATTGAAGATGGCATCGCGGTCCGGTGTGAGCTGCGCGTGGCGCGCCAGCAAGTGGGCCAGGCTCATGCGTCAGGCACGCGTGGCCGCTTCCAGCCGGAGAATGGCAGTTGCAATTTCTTCGGAGGAATGGGCCAGTTGGGTGTCATTGCTGAGGTAGGCTTCTGCCAATTCGTACTGCTGGTTGTTGATGACTTCGGCCACCGCACCGGCCAGCAAGTGAAACTCCTTGTGGTGCAGCAGCAGGCTTTGAAACTCCGGCTTGCTCCAATAGAGATTTTGTCGATCAGCGTACAGCCATTTGCCCAGGTCGCAGCAGTCATCCCGGCCGATGGTGGACGTATCTATAGACGCTTTGGTTTGGACCGCACGGCGCAAATTTTCTTTCCATTGCTGATGCAGGTCATACGCAGTTTCAAGGCTGGCAGTGCGCGCCACCGTGTCTTGTTCATTTGTCATGGCGCAATATTAGTACCTTGCCCCATGCACAACAAGCCAGGCGTCAGCAAAAGTGTGAACAATGCTTGTCACCATCCATATTGGCATCCATCCATGACCCCACAACAGCTTTACCAACAAAAACGCATGGCCCCCGCGGACGCGGTGCGGCTGGTTCGCAATGGCGACACCATCATTGTGCCCACCGGCGTGGGTGAACCCCCCGCCTTGCTGACGGCCTTGTCCGAACAGCGGCTTGACTTTCGGGACGTCAAGGTTTCGCAAATACTTGCCATGCGAAAGTACGACTACATCGACCCGCAGACAGTGGACCATGTCCGCCATGTTGCCTTCTTTTTTGGCGGGGCCACGCGCGCTGGCGGTCAAGAAGGGTGGAATGATTTCATACCCAACTACTTCTCCGAAATTCCCCAGCAGATTGAGCGCGGGCAAATCGGTTCGGACGTGGTCTTCTCCATGGCTTCACCCATGGACGCGCACGGCTTCTTCGCCATCAGCCTGGGCGCTGACTACACCATGGCCGCCATCGCCAAGGCGCGCGCCGTGGTGCTGGAGGTCAACCCCAACGTTCCGTTTGCGTTCGGCAACTGCCATGTGCACATTTCCCAGGTGACGGCCTTGGTGGAAAGCGACCAGCCCGTGCTGGAAGTGGGCCTTCCAAAAATTGGCCCGGTGCAGGAGGCCATTGGCAAGTATGTGGCCGACATGATTGATGACGGCTCCACATTGCAAATCGGGTACGGTGGTATTCCAGATGCCGTGGTTATGCAGCTGACCAGCAAACACGACCTGGGCATCCACACCGAGATGATTGGCGACGGCATTCTGACGCTGGTGGAGAGCGGCGCCATCACCAGCCGGCGCAAGAACTATTTGCCCGGCAAGATGGTCGCCACGTTCGCATTGGGCTCGCAAAAGCTGTACCGCTTTATGGATCGCAACCCTGCGCTGGAAATCCATCCGGTTAGCTTCACCAACGATCCCTATCTGGCTGGGCAGAACGACAACCTGGTGGCCATCAATGCCACGCTGCAGATTGACTTTCAAGGGCAATGCGGATCGGAGAGCCTGGGCTTCTCACCCTATTCCGGCACCGGTGGGCAGGCGGACTTTGTGCGGGCCGCCAACCGTTCACGCGGCGGCAAGGCCTTCATCGTCGTGCCGTCTACTGCGAAGAACGACACGATTTCGCGCATCGTGCCCACCCTCACGCCAGGCACCCATGTCACCACCAGCAAGAATGACATCAACTACGTCGTCACCGAATACGGCGTGGCGCAGTTGCGCGGCAAGTCCATGAAGCAGCGCACGCTGGAGTTGATCGCCATTGCGCACCCGAATTTCCGCGCTGAGCTGACCGAACAGGCCAAGCGGATGCGGATCCTTTAAAGGGGTGGACAGGAGCTACGGAGGCAGTTCGCACAGCAATAGGGGGCCCATAATAGACGTATAAAAAGTCAGGGAGTTTCGATGGCCGCACGTTTGAAAGACGTAGTCGCGTGGATCGCAGTTGTCGCACTGTGGTCATTGCTTTGGCGTGTGGCCCGGGTTGCCGGGGCAGGCCCCTACACCAGTCTGTGGTACCCCCCGGCTGCCCTTACGCTTTCACTTTTGATTGCTGGTGGCTGGCGTGCCCTTCCGCTTGCATTGGCCGGGCCACTGGTGAACATCTCGGCTCAGGTTCTTTTGGGTAGTCCCTATGTCGTTCAAGCCGATTCGGTGTCTGAAATGGTGTGGGAATATGGCGGTCCGCCATTTGCGCATCTGATCGGATATGCGTATGCTGCATATGGAATTCAGCGAACCTACGCCACAGACTCTGATGGACGCGAGCGCGGAGGGCTGAGCCCAGCGAATGCCGTCCGATTCGTCGGCTATTCCTTGGCTGGAAGTGCTGTCTCAGCTGCGGCTGGTGCAGCTCTCTCGATTCGACGCACTGGCAGCACGTGGGACAACTGGGTTTCACTTTTTCTGCACTGGTGGAGTGGTGATTTCATTGGCGCTGTGACGCTGACGCCAGCGCTGTTGCTTGCGTTTTCTTTGCTTCCCTATGCGCCCTTTCACGCCCATGCGCACCCGTTCAAACTCCATGCGGTCAAGCACAGCCAATTTGGGAGTCGCTATTGGCTATCCCTCGGTTCTACGCTGGGCTGCGTTGCACTTTTGCTGTGGCTGAAAGAGGTTGAAAAATTGCCCATTCCCTACAGCCTGCCTTTTTTGACTTGCCTTATTGGGATGGGGTATATCGCACTGAATTACGAGCTGGCGAGTGTCAGCGTGATGATCGCTTTGTTGGGGTTGTTGGGCGCCGCTGGAGTCGGCGTCATGGGTAACTATGCGTTGGTGATGGAGCTGAACTTCTTCATTCCGGCATGCACGTTGGCATCGCTGCTCAGTTATACGATGCGGCATTTGGTCGCGCATAACAGGCAGTTGACCAGCGAGACGTTGCATGACCCGCTGACAGGTATTTGCAACCGCAAAGGCCTGGACTTCTACTTTTCAGCTCACTTGCGCGACATTCAGGGTGGGCGACGGCGCTTGTGCCTGGCTTCCATGGATCTGGATCACTTCAAGCGTGTCAACGATACCTTCGGGCATTCTGTCGGTGACGACGTGCTTAAACGTGTCACGCGATTGTTGCAAGCTCATACATCTGCAGTCGACTGCATTGCCCGCATCGGAGGTGATGAAATCGTCATTCTTCTGCCTGGGTTTTCTCTCGATGAATGCGTTAAAAAGATCGAGGCAATTCGCCTTGGGATAGAAGCTATTTCTGACTTGCCGCTGCGCGTAACGGCCAGCTTTGGCGTCACTCAGGTGGAGCCGCACAATTCGCAGGAAATCGCGCTGGTTAGAGCGGACAAATTGCTGTACCAAGCCAAGGCATTGGGGCGAAACCGCGTTGAGCGGGACACCGTGCCCGCTTGATCTTGCAAGCGCTGTTTTCTTGTTAACGCTACCAGGCGTAGGTGATCGTCACCGGCGCGTGGTCCGAGAACTTCTCGCCCTTGTAGATATCCACCGACTGCGCACCCGCTGCCAGCGCGGGCGTAGCCAGGTGGTAGTCCAGCCTCCATCCCACGTTGTTGGCATAGGCCTGCCCGCGGTTGCTCCACCACGTGTAGCAGGTGTCGGTCGTGGCGGGTTCCAGCTGCCGGTAGACGTCCAAAATACCGCCCTCACCGGTGAGCTTGGTCATCCACGCGCGCTCTTCGGGTGTGAAGCCGCTGTTCTTCTGGTTGCTGCGCCAGTTTTTCAAGTCGGCCTCCTTGTGGGCGATGTTGATGTCGCCGCACAAAATGAAGTCGCGCTGCGCCTTGAGCTGCTGCAGGTGCGGGTACATGGCGTCCAGAAAGCGGAACTTGGCGGTTTGGCGCTCTTCGCCCGATGAGCCGCTGGGAAAGTAGGCGCTGATGATGGAGTGCTTGCGTGCAGGGGTGTCAAAGCGCAGTTCCACATAGCGGCCCTCGCCATCAAACTCGCCACCGTCAAAACCTATCACTACATCACTGGGCTCCAACTTTGTGTAAGCCGCAACACCGGAATAGCCCTTCTTCTCCGCAAAGTGGAAAAAGCCCTTCATGCCTGCCAGCAATTCGAATTTACCCGCCACATCGGCCGCCTGAGCCTTGACCTCCTGCACGCAAATACAATCGGGCGCTGCCTGTTGCAGCCAGGTTTCCAGCCCTTTGCTGGTGGCCGAGCGGATGCCGTTGAGGTTGAGGCTGGTGAGCTTGAATAAGGAGTTTTTCATGTCGGATCGCGACCCTTTGGCCCTGGATTTTGTGCAGTTTGCAGTGGAGTGCGGGGTGCTGCGCTTTGGTTCTTTCAAGACCAAGGCAGGGCGCATGAGCCCGTACTTCTTCAACGCGGGCCTGTTTGACGACGGAGCCAAGCTGGGGCGTTTGGCCGAATTCTATGCCGAGCGGTTGATTGCCAGCGGCATTGAATTCGACATGGTTTTTGGACCCGCCTACAAGGGCATTCCGCTGGGCGCAGCGCTGTCTGTGGAATTGGCCCGGCGCGGGCGCA
>DAOQRI010000257.1:0-4750 GCA_035355475.1 Rhodoferax sp.
TAGCGTCCAGCGCGATAGCAAAAAATGATGACTCACACCAATGTGGTAGTTGGAGCGCCGCACGCCCAAGTTACCCCCGTTTCCTGTGGGCCACTTTGTGGATAACTATGTTTACAAGCTGCCAAAGCCGCACAAACAGGCGGTTTGGACGCCCTGCCTTGCAAATGACCACCGGTTGCGGGCTGCCACAATCAATCGATGCCTGATTTTCTTGAAGGAATGCCTGTGAACCCCATGCCAAATCCCAGCTCTGACTCCCCTTCCTTGCACACGGTATGCATCGTGGGCGCAGGCGCCATAGGCGGCTGGCTGGGTGCAGGCCTGGCACAGGCGGGCTGCCGCATCAGCCTGTTGGCGCGCGGTGCCACGCTCACTGCACTCCAGCAGCAGGGGCTGCGGTTGGGCGACACCCGCCACGCGGTCACGGCCAGCGACAGCGCCGCAACATTGGGCGTACAAGACCTGGTGGTGGTTGCCGTCAAGGGGCCCGCCCTGCTGACCGTTGCCCGCCAGATCGCACCCCTGATAGGCCCGCACACCGTGGTACTGACGGCCATGAACGGCGTGCCATGGTGGTTTTTTCAGGGCTTTGGCGGCGCGCTGGCCGGAACCCGCCTGGCGGCGGTGGACGCCACAGGCGAGATCACACGGTCGATTGCGGCAGAGCATGTCATCGGCTGCGTGGTGCATGCCAGCTGTTCGGTGGATGCGCCGGGTGTCATTCGCCACCACTTTGGCAACGGGCTGATCATTGGCGAGCCTTCTGGTCAGGAGTCCACCCGGGTCAAGGCACTGGCCGCGCTGCTGGTGCGCGCAGGCTTTGCCGCCACCGTGTCACCGCAAATTCAAAAAGACATCTGGTACAAGCTGTGGGGCAATATGACGGTCAACCCCGTCAGCGCGCTGACTGGCGCAACCACCGACCTGATCCTAGGTGACGAGTTGGTGCGCAATTTTGTCTCCGCTGTCATGCTGGAGGCCAAGGAGATAGGTGCGCGCATCGGCATTCCCATTGAGCAGCGGCCGTCCGACCGGCACCAGGTGACGCTCAAGCTGGGCGCTTTCAAGACATCCATGTTGCAGGACGTGGAAGCGGGCAAGCCGGTGGAGCTCGATGCGCTGGTCTCCGTGGTCAAAGAGCTGGGCACGTTGACCGGTGTCGCCACCCCGTTTACCGATGCCTTGTTGGGCTTGAGCCGCCTGCAGGCACGCGTACGGGGCATTTACTGAGTGCATTCACTGCAGGCCTTTAGACTGCAGGATCTACCCACATACATTCAAGGATACGCATGGCCACCTATCTGATTGTCGACACCCTGCTGGATAAGCCGGAACTGTACGAAGAATACAAACTCAAGGCAAAGCCACTGGTGGAGCAATTTGGCGGCGAGTACCTGGCGCGCGGCGGCCAGCTGACATTGAAAGAGACCGATCTGTGGTCGCCCACGCGCATGGTGCTGGTGCGTTTTCCGGACGCACAATCTGCCAGCCGCTTCTATGACTCCCCGGAGTATCAGGCCATCCTGCCGATCAGCAAACAATCGGCGCGGCGCACCATGATCATGCTCGAAGGGGTATAGGTCTATCCGATAACCCGCGTTGACCTGCGTAGAAATACATATCTCTAGTGTGGAAAGCCACAGATGTAAGCACTAAACCATCTCCCGACAATGTAGCAAACAGTGACCAGCAATAGCCGCACAGGTCACTCAGCTCAGGGAGAAGGAATGGCCTCGCAGGGTAGAACGTATGCAAAGTTTGTGGGCGCTGGTCTTGGGACACGCATCTACGCCTCATTGATCGATGCAATCGCGTTGGCTGGCGTTTCGGCACCCCTGATGTGGCTGGCCTACGGTGAGTCTATTGCGCGGATGGATGACATCCGCCCTGCCAGTCTGGCAATCAACTGGTTGATGCCCATGGTGGCGACCTTGATGGGCTGGCACTTCCTGGGTGCCACGCCAGGGAAGTGGCTGATGTCCGCACGGGTTGTGGATGCGCGCACTGGCGAGGCACCCAACTGGCTGCAATGCGTGGTGCGCTGGTTGGCGTACTGGGTGTCGCTCTTGCCCTTGGGTCTGGGCTTCCTGTGGATAGGAGTCGATTCAAATCATCAGGGCTGGCACGACAAGATATCCCGCACGCGGGTTATCAGAACCGGTTTGGCTGCAACCGCCGACGCCAAGCGGCGTAGCGCACGCAGCAATCCCCACGAGCGAGGGTACTTTTCAATGCACTGGCATGGCGATCTGTCCCTCGTAGTGAGCTTCTGGGTCAACAATGTACTGTTGTCGGTTCCCATGGGCTTTGCATTGGGTGGCCTCATGGTCTGGATTACCCTCAAGGGTGACTACATTCGCACCAGCAGCATTGCCGCCCTTGTCGGTTGGCCTTTGATGCTGGCGCTAACGGTTTGGTCCAGCGTTGGCCTTTGGCGCTCGGCCAGCCGCCATGTCGACCTGGGCGGCATCACCCTTTGGGCTTTTCTGGCAAAGGGCTTCGTTGCCTTTGGCATGCTTGGAACGGCAGTCTCTACAGTTTTCAACTACTTGCCCCAAGTGCACACCCACATGCAAATGGCGAGGGGAATTGACCCCATCGGTAAATTGGAAATGACCCTCTCGCACGACAAACGCACGCTGCGACTGAGTGGACCGATCGGGCTGGGCGATGGTCGCCGCTTCGAGGAACTTGCTGGCAACGCCAGCATGGTGCGCACTATTGAATTGAAGTCACCCGGTGGACGCATCTACGAAGCAACAAAAATTGCCACCCAGATTCATCAGAACAGATGGCAGACCCGTGTCGCCGGTGATTGTGAAAGCGCGTGCACATTGGTATTCCTGGCGGGCAGCAGGAAGCAGGTTTCACCCAAGGGCCGCCTGGGCTTTCACAGGGCCAGTTCGGGTACGTTGAATCCGGTGATCGACGAGTTGGCCAACCAGGAATTGGCCAAGAGCTACGCCAAGGCAGACCTGCCAAAGAGCTTCATCCAGACTACTTTGTCCACCCCACCGTGGAGCATGTGGTACCCCGATCTGGCTGAACTGATCGCAGCTGGCTTAACACCCGCTCCTAGCGATACCCTGCTCATAGATCTTCCTGCAGATGCAAGTGCCCCTGTTGAGGACTACACCGAACTGCTGTCCGGTAACGTCACCTGGGCTGCCCTGGATCACCGCTATCCGGGAACAATCGACACGGCCGCACAACAGATGCGCCAGGCGCGATTGCGTGGAGGAGACGAACGGGAGGTTTTGTCTGCAGGACAGCGATTGGTGCAATCCCTTGTCCCCGAAATCTTGCGCACGACGAGCATCGAAGCAGTCGACAACTTCATCTACATCCTGCTGATGGAGATGCGCTTTGCTCAGCAGCTGAACCCAAGCGCATGCCTTGCAGTTTTGAACAATGACGCCGATGTGCGCCGAAACCTGCCACCAGAGCTACTGCGCCGTCAGGCAGTATGGCTGGCGCACGCTTCGGCACTGGCAGACAGTCAACGAAAACCGCATCATCCGAGCGCGCTTGAACTTGAAGTCATACAGCGCAGTATGGGTGGGCGTGCTTCTGAGCAGCTGCTGCAACTCTGGGGTACGCGCGGGCAGGGCCACAAAGGACCAGATTGCAGCGCCTCCATCGAACTGCTGCAGCAGGTGCTGCAACTGCCGATTCCTCAAAGGCGCTTGGCGGGCCGATTTGCCTTCCAGCATCGCTGAACACACACTCAAATGTGCAGCCAGCCTTACCAACCGGCTGGGTCAACCTGGTAGTAGCCCCTGAGCTCACGGTACAACGCCGGGTACTCCATCTTCAGCGCCTGGCCTTGCTCGAAAAATGTTTCGGACACCACGGCAAAAAACTCCGCCGGGTCCTGCGCTCCATAGTGGTTGAGCAGCCCGTCCACACCGTGTCGGACCTCGGCCTGCAGCTGTGCATAAGCCGCGTGGAACACTTCTGACCAGCGTTGCGGATTGTGATGTGTGTTTCCCAAAGTGGGTGGCGGTGCGCCTTGGGCAGCACCGTTTTCCTGGTCGAGCTGATGGGCAAATTCGTGGATCACTACATTGAAGCCATCGTCTGCCACAGCAGCACCTTCCAGCGTGTCTTGCCATGACAAAATGACCTGCCCCTGGGACCAGGACTCGCCGGTCAGCGCCTGGCGCTGCTCCTGTTGTACACCGGCGCCATCCACGGTGCTTCGGTTCACGACAAAGGCACCGGGATAAACCAGAATCTGCCGCACTTTGCCGAAGTAATCGGTCGCCCGATTCAGGATCAGCAGGCAGGCCTGCGCTGCAATCACCACCCGCATTTCTTCGGTGATGTGCAAGCCACCACAACCCAAAAACGACTTTTCGGCGATGAAGACCTGCATGTGCTTTTTGAGCTGCAACTGCAGATCCGTGGGCAGGCGGCGCACCAAGGGCACACGCCGCTGCAAAATCTTGCGCCAAGCCGCCGGAAAGGCGGTGGCACGAACCCGGCTACGCCGCCAGGACAGCCAATACGGATGGCCAGCCAGGCCTAGCACCAGAAGCAGTGCCAAGCCGCAAAACAGATAAAACGCCACGGGCCATGCTCCAGTCAAAGCGGTTGTCAGACGCCATAACTGGGACTGGAGCGCGCATTTTCAAGCTAGCGTGTCACCAACACCGGCACCTTGGACTCGGCCACTACCTTGGTGGACACGCTGCCCAGCATCAGACGCGAAATACCGGTGCGGCCATGCGAGCCCAGCACGATCAGG